>CAIQMJ010000031.1 GCA_903872875.1 uncultured Variovorax sp. | reverse complement strand
TCAGTTCATTCTTCTTCGTGCATGAGGCTCAACCCCAGTGCGCCGCGGCGGCGCAGCCAGGGGCTCGGGCGATAGCGCGGATCCCCATAGACCGTCTGCAGGTTGAACAGCACTTCGAGCATGTTGGTCGGGCCATACAGGTCGCCCATCGCCAACGGTCCTTGCGGATAGCCAAGGCCGAGCCGTACGGCGGTCTCGAGGTCCGCCGGCGAACACACGCGCTGCTGGCACATGTCCGCCGCGATGTTCACGATCGTGCCCACCACCCGCTGCGTCACGAAGCCACCGCTGTCGCGGATCACGCTGACGGCCTTGCCATCGCGCGCGAACAGCGCATGCGCCGCATCACGCATGCCGAGGCGCGTGGCGGGGTTGGTGGCCAGCACGCGGCGCTTGGTGGCGGCGTCGTCGACCAGCATGTCGATGCCGACGGTGCGCGTGGCATCGAGCCGTTCGACCGCGGCGACCGTGGTCACGTCGAAGCCCAGCGGCGCCACCAGGATCAGCGCCTGGGACGACGGCGCCGCGCCGCTCTCGATCTGCGCACCGAGTGCGTGGACCAGCTTGAGCAACTCGGGACGGCGTGCCGCGCGCGGCGACACCCACACGGGGGGCAGCGCGTCAATCACCGGAGGCGGTGCTTCCGGCTCGACCTGTTGCACACCATCGACATAGCGATAGAAGCCTTCATTGGTCTTGCGTCCCAACGCGCCGGCCGCGAGGCGCTGCGCCGTGATCACGCTGGGGCGAAAGCGCGGTTCGTCATAGTACTGGCGATAGATCGACTCCATGACGGGATGCGACACGTCCAGCGCGGTCAGGTCCATCAACTCGAAGGGGCCCAGGCGGAAGCCGGCCTGGTCCTTGAGGATGCGGTCGATGGTCGCGAAGTCGGCCACGCCCTCGCCGACGATGCGCAATGCCTCGGTGCCGAAACCCCGTCCCGCGTGGTTGACGATGAAACCCGGCGTGTCCTGTGCCTGCACGGCGCTGTGGCCCATCTGGCGCGCATAGCCCGACAACTGCTTGCACAGCGCCGCATCGGTCTTGAAGCCGGCGACCACCTCCACCACCTTCATCAGCGGCACGGGGTTGAAGAAATGGAAGCCCGCCACGCGCTGCGGATGTTTCAGCCCGGCTGCGATGGCGGTGACGGACAGCGAGGACGTGTTGGTCGCCAGCGTAGCCGACGATGCCACCACCGCCTCGAGTTCACGAAAGAGCTTGCGCTTGACTTCAAGATCCTCGATCACCGCTTCGATCACCAGGTCGCAGTCGCTCAAGTCCTCGATCGATTGCACCGGCCGGATCCGCGCCACCAGCGTGTCGCGCTCCGCCGCGTCGAATTTGCCCTTCTCGTGGAGCTTTTGCCATTGGGCGGCAAGCGCCTCGCGCGCGCGTTCGGCGGCGCCGGCAAAGCTGTCGAGCAGCAGGACCTCGCTGCCGGCCTGCGCAGCGATCTGCGCAATGCCCCGGCCCATGGCGCCGGCGCCGATCACGGCAATTCTCGGGTAGTTCACAGTCATTGGATGAATATCGCTAGATGGGGATGGATGCAAAAGCCGAGCGCCGATTTTCCGCGCGTCGCGCGCAGCGCCGGTCCTCGTTTGTACT
>CAIQMJ010000030.1 GCA_903872875.1 uncultured Variovorax sp. | reverse complement strand
CCCCAAGAACTCCAGGATCACATCGGAAGCGGATTGCGAAACACCCGCCATGCGATCGAATCGACGGCAGCGAGCGCAGGCTCGCCCGAAGGACTACTGAAATCGATCCGCGTGGCCGGGTCGGGTTGAAGAAGGACAGCGCGGCGCGGTCGATGGCGCGCATCAGAGGCAAACGGCAATCGGAGAGGGCGTACGGTCGCATGCGTCATGGCGTACCTTTCGCGGAATCAGCTCTCTTGTGTGCAGGACCTGCCGAAGCGGGTGTCGCACCTACTCCCCAGCGTCGGCATCGGTCACTCAACCATCCGCCCGAGGTTCCGAGCTGTGGAGTGGGTGCAGCGATGTCAGCGCAAGCGTTGCGGCGAAAGCGCCTCCGCCACGACGCCATGCGTGGCCAGGTGCGGCGGCACATCTCGGCCCAGCAACAAGGCGGCCGCCAGCGCCGCCGCGGCCGATGCCGTCTGGATCCCGTAGCCGCCTTGTGCCGCCAACCAGAAGAAGGGCGGGCAATGGTTGTCCGCACCGATCACGAGGTCGCCGTCCGCGACGAAGGAGCGCAGGCCGGCCCAGGTGTGCTTCGGCCTTCGGATCTGCATCGTCGTGACCTCCTCGATGTAGTAGATGCCGGTGGCGACATCGAGTTCTTCGGGTTGGATGTCCTGCGGATCCACCGGATCGGCATTCGCGGGCGAGCCGAGCAACTGGCCGGCATCGGGCTTGAAGTAGTAGCTTTCGTCGACGCCGATGACGGCAGGCCAGCTCGTGATGTCACTGCCGGCCGGCGGATCGAAGGTGAAGGCGGTGCGACGCCTGGGCTGCAGCCCGATGGGCATCACGCCGCAACGGGAGGCCACCACATCGGCCCAGGCGCCGGCGGCATTCACGAGCTGGCCGGCAGTCAGCACGCGCCCATCGGTCAGCTCGATCGTCCACTGGCCGGCCTCGAGCCGCGCCGACGATAGCGCCGCGCTGTTCAGCAGCTGACCCCCATGCCGGCGAAGGCCGCGCAGGTAGCCTTGGTGCAAGGCATGCACGTCGATGTCCATCGCATCCGACTCATGCACCGCGCCGCAGATGAGATCCTCGCGCAGGGCGGGGCAGCGTTCGATCACCTGTGACGGGGACAGCAGTTCGACATTCGGCGAGGTCTTGAGCGCGAACGCGAGCGCGTCCTTCAGTTCCTTTTCCTGCCCGGTCCTGGCCACATGCATCACGCCGCGCGGCGACAGGATCGGGTGCCCGCTGAAGCCTTCAGGCGGCGTGACATAGAACGCGCGGCTCGCGCAGGTGAGCGCACGGATCATCGGCGTCCCATAGGTCTCCATGAAGAGCGCCGCGGAGCGCCCGGTCGAGTGATAGCCGGGTTGGTCTTCCATCTCCAGCAGCGCCACGCGCGCGTGCGGTGCAAGCTGCCATGCCAGGGAGGCGCCGGCGATGCCCGCGCCGACGATGACGATATCGAACTGCACTCAATGCTCCTGCTGTGCCTGGACGGCGGGCACGGCGCTGTGGCTTGCGGCAACCTTGCGGGCCGGCCGCCTGGCACCTGCAAACGCCGCAGCGAATGTCCCCGCGATGCCTGCGCGGAACGCGAGAACGACGATGAAGAAGACGAAACCCTGGACCACCGTGACCCAATCCTGCAGTCCCGCCATATAGGTCTCCATGCCGATCAGGGTCAACGCACCCAGCACCGGGCCGATGATGGTGCCCAGTCCGCCGACCAGCGTCATCAGCACGAATTCGCCGGACATCTGCCAGGTCACGTCGGTGAGCGTGGCGATCTGCACGGCGATGGCCTTGGTTGCGCCCGCGAGGCCCGTCACGCCGGCGGAGAACACGAACACGGCCAGCTTGTAGCGGTTGACGTTGTAGCCCAGGGACACGGCGCGCGGCTCGCTGTCGCGGATGGCCGCGATGATGCGCCCGACCGGCGAGTGCACCAGTCTTGCGATCAGCAGGATGCAGGCCGCACAGATCAGCAGCACGAAGAAGTAGGTCGATATGTCGCTCTTCAGGTCCCAGACGCCGAAGGCCACGCCGCGCGGAATGTTCTGCATGCCATCCTCGCCGTTGGTGAAGGGCGCCTGCACGCAGAAGAAATACACCATCTGTGCGAGTGCCAGCGTCGACATCGCGAAGTAGATGCCCTGCAGCCGGATGGCGATCAGGCCCACGACGCCGCCGAGCAGGACCGACGCGGCCGTTCCCGCGAGGATGGCCCACTGCGGCGCCATGCCGAAGACCGTGGCCACGTGCCCGGACACATAGGCCGAGAAGCCGAAGAACATCGCGTGGCCGAACGACAGCATGCCCATGTACCCGAGCAGCAGGTTGACCGCGCTGGCGGCCACGGCGAAGCAGAGCACCTTGATGAGAAACACCGGATAGACGAAGAACGGCGCCGCCACCAACGCTGCGGCCGACACCGCAAGGATCAACCAGGTCAATGGCCTGCTGCGCGTCTTCGCTGGAGCGGCAGGGCTGGTCATGGCACTCGAGAACTTCTGCGTGATCACGCCCTTGCCGAAGAGGCCCTCGGGCTTGATCAGCAACACCGCCGCCATGATGATGAAGACCACCGTGTCGGCCAGCGGCGCATAGAAGACCTTCATCAGTCCTTCAGAGAGGCCGAGCAGGTAGCCCGTGATGATCGCACCCTTGATCGAGCCCATGCCGCCGATCACCACGACGGCGAAGATCACGACGATGAGGTTGGAGCCCATGGCCGGGCTGACGTTGTAGATCGGCGCGGCGAACACCCCCGCCAGCCCCGCGAGGCCCACGCCGAAGCCATAGACCAGCGTCACCATCAGCGGCACGTTGATGCCGAAGCCGCGAACGAGGTCGGGCCGCTCGATGGCCGCGCGCAGGTAGGCGCCGAGCTTTGTCTTCTCGATAACGAGCCAGGTGCCCAGGCACACGGCGAACGAAGCGAACAGCGCCCACAGCCGGTAGTAGGGCATGTAGCCCAGGTCGGTGCGAAAGCCGCCCGGCATCGGGTTCTCATAAGGCAGCCCGGCAGCGCCGAAGCTCTTGCGGTAGAGCCCCTCGATCATCAGCGTGGCGCCGAAGGTCAGCAGCAGTCCGTAGGTGTGGTCCAGGTGATAGAGCCGGCGTACGAAGAGCCGCTCCATCAGCATTCCGCTCGCGCCGACCGCGAGCGGTGCAAGCACGATGGCGAACCAGTAGTTGATGCCGGCCCACTGCAGCAGCATCCAGGCTGCAAACGCACCCATCATGTACTGCGCGCCATGCGTGAAGTTCACGACGTTCAACAGGCCGAAGATGATCGCCAGCCCCAGGCTCATCATCGCGTAGAAAGAGCCGTTGATCAGCCCGAGCAGGACCTGTCCGACGAGTGCTTGGGGCGATATGCCCAGAGTTTCAAACATGTTCAGATCCCGAGGTGCGCCTGGACACGCGAGAGGTTGTGGTTGATCTCGCTGCGCGAGAGCTCGTCGACGATGCGTCCCGTCTCCATCACGTAGTGCCGGTCCGCCAGTTCGCAGGCAAAGCGCAGGTTCTGTTCGACCAGCAGGATGGTGAAGCCGCGGTCTTTCAACTGCTGGATGGTCTTTCCGATGAGCTTCACGATCACGGGCGCAAGGCCCTCGCTGGGTTCATCCAGCAGCAGGAACTTCGCGCCGGTGCGCAGGATGCGGCCGATGGCGAGCATCTGCTGCTCGCCGCCCGACAGCTTGGTGCCCTGGCTGGCGCTTCGCTCGTTGAGGTTGGGAAAGAGCTGGTAGACCTCGTCCACGCTCAGCCCGCCGTCGCGGATCACCGGCGGCAGCGTGAGGTTTTCCAGCACGGACAGCTGCGAGAAGATGCCGCGTTCTTCGGGGCAATAGGCCATGCCCAGCCGCGCGATCTGTTCAGGCAGGCTGCGCGCGATGGCCGTGCCCTCGAATTCGATGGAACCCGACTTCTCCTCGATGAAGCCCATCAGGCATTTCAAGGTGGTCGACTTGCCCGCGCCGTTGCGCCCGAGCAGCGTGACGACTTCGCCGCGCTTCAGATGAAAGCTGATGCCGTCCAGCACCTGGTTGCCCTGGTAGCCAGCGCGCAGGCCCTTCACATCGAGGACCCGGGAGTTCGCTTCAGTGGCCAATGTAGGCCTCCAGCACGCGCGGGTCTTCGGCAACGGTGTCGTACGGGCCCTCGGCCAGCACCTCGCCGCGGCACAGCACGGTGACGACATCGGACAGCTTCTGCACGACCTTGAGGTTGTGCTCGACCATCACGATGGTGTTCCCGCCAGCCTGCGCCGCGATGAGGTCGGTCACGCGCGCCACGTCCTCGATGCCGAGGCCCGCCATCGGCTCGTCGAGCAATGCAAGCTCCGGCTCCAGCGCAAAAGTGGTCGCGAGTTCGAGTGCGCGCTTGCGGCCATACGGCAGTTCACCGGCCGCCACATGCGCATATGCACTCAGGCCGAAGCGCTTGAGCAGATCGGCCACGCGGTCCTCGATCTCGCTCATGCACACGGTGGATCGCCAGAACACCTTCGTGAATCCTGCCATCCGCTGAAGCGGGATGCACAGGTTCTGCGAGGCCGTGAGGTGCGGGAACACGGCCGAGATCTGGAACGAGCGCACCACGCCCTGGCGAGCGAGTTGCGCGGGCCGGGTGCGCGTGACGTCCGCGCCCTTGTAGGTGATGGTGCCCGCATCGGCTTCGAGAAAGCGGGTGAGCAGATTGAACAGGGTGCTCTTGCCCGCGCCGTTCGGTCCGATCACCGAGTGGATGGTGTTGCGGCTTACCTTGATGTCCACGTTCTTCACGGCGGTGAAGCCGGAGAAGCTGCGTGTCAGGCCTTTCGCGACAAGAATCGACTCGGCGTCCATGCCGCTTGCAATGGCTGCGTTCATTTCTTCTGGATGCTCGCCTTGTCCACGAGCGGGCATTCGCTTTCGGCAAGGGGCGACAGCGCATCGCTCGCCGGAATGATGGTGTCGACCTTGTAGTAGTCCCATGGGTACCTGGAATCGGCCTTGGACTTCACCGTCACCAGCAGGAAGTCGTGGCTCAGCTTGCCGTCGGGGCGCAGCATCGCGTTCTTCACGTACATGTCGTTGACCGGCGTGCTGCGCATCTTCGCGTCGACCACGTCGGTCGCGGCGCTCCCGGTGGCGATCACGGCTTTCAGGTAGTGGCTTGCGGCCGAGTACATCGAAGCCTGCGTGGCCGTGGGCATGGCCTTGAAGCGCTCGAAGAAGCGGCGGCCAAAGGCGCGCGCCTGATCGTCCTTGTCCCAATACCAGGCGGTGGTGGCCGACAGGCCCTCGATCACATCGAGGCCGGCCGCATGCACGTCGGAGATTTCGAGGATGGTGGCGACCGGCTTCTGCTTGCCGTTCTGCATGCCGAACTCCTTCCACTGCTTCATCGAGTTCACCAGCTGCGCGCCGCCGTTGGCGAACATCACGGCCTTCGCGTTCGAGCTTTGCGCCTGCAGCAGAAAAGAGCTGTAGTCGGAGGTGGCCATCGGGTGATAGGTCTCGCCGACGCTCTTGCCTCCGTTGGCCGCGAGGATCTCCTTGGCGACCTGCACCGCGTTCTTGCCGAAGGCGAAATCGGCGGCGACGAAGTACCAGGTATTGCCTCCGCTCTTGAGAATGGAGCGCACCGGGCCGGACACGAGCGCGTAGGAGTCGTGCAGCCACGAGTAGCCGGTCTTCACGCACTGCTTGCCGGTGAGTTCCGTCGTCCCGATGGCGCCGTACATGCCGATCTTGTTCTTCTCCTTGATCACCGTCTGGATGCCGAGCGCCACGGCCGAATTGCTCACGTCCATGATCGCGTCCACGTGCTCGACATCGAACCAGCGCTTGGCGATCGTCACGCCCAGGTCCGCCTTGTTCTGGTGATCGGCCACCAGCACCTCGACCTTGAGGTTGCCGAGCTGGCTCTTCATGTCCTCCACCGCCATCGTCACCGCGAGCGCCGAGCCGGGGCCGCTCAGGGCGGAGTAGGGACCGGATTGGTCGTTGATGACGCCGATCTTCACGACACCGTCGGAGATCTGGGCGAACGCGGGCGCGGCAGCGAGCAGGGCGGCCGCCAGCAGTGCGGTTGCAGAAGGGGATCTGCGATTCAAGGAGGATGTCATGACGTTTCCTTCAGGCGAGGGGATCGAGGGATTTCATTGCTTGGGCGGCCTTCGCGGAGGCCTCGCGTCTCCTGATCAGCATGGGCTCGGCCATGGCGCGCACCTCTTCGACCAGCGCGGCGGACGCGACGCGCGGGTGACCGCTTTCGAACGGCGGCTGGGGGTCGTACTCCATGAAGAGCTGGATCTTCCTTGCCTCGTGTTCGCCGCGCAGCACGGCCAGTACGCTGAATGCAAAGTCCAAGCCAGATGTGACGCCGCCACCGGTGATGCGGTCGCGGTCGATGACCACGCGCTCGTCGGTCGGCACGACGCCGAACTGCGCGAGCTGGTCGAACGAGAGCCAGTGGGTGCTGGCCTTGTAGCCTTGCATCAGGCCTGCCGCGGCCAGGAGCAGCGAGCCGGTGCAGACGGAGGTGATGTACTTCGCGCCGGCGGCCTGGTTCCTGAGGAAGGCCAGCACTTCGATGTCGTCCATCAGCGGAATCTGTCCGGGGCCGCCGGGGATCATGAGCACATCGAACTGCGGCGCATCTGCAAAGCTCACGTCGGGAGTGAGCTTGAGGCCGGTGTCGCCGGTCACGGTGCCGGTGTTCTTCCAGACGAACTGGACCTTGCTGTTGCTTGCCCGCGAGAGGATTTCGAACGGGGCCAACACGTCCAGCGAGGTGATCTCCGGAAAGATCAGCATGCCGATACGCAAGGGTGCGGATGACGGTCGTGGTGCATTCATGATTTGAGTCTTTCAATGGCAGCCCGGGCGAGCAGCACGCCCTTTTCGTTTCGCCCGCGCACGATCGCCTCGCGCTCCGGCCCGGCCGCGGCGGGCGAGCCGCAGTCGAACGGCGGCCGGGGGTCGTACTCCACGCCCAGCTGGATCAGCCGTGCCGCTTCCTCGCCGGCCAGCTCCGCCGCGAGCGTGAGCCCGAAGTCGATGCCCGAGGTCACGCCGCCGCCGGAGATGCGGTTGCGGTCGCGCACCACACGTTGCGCCACGGGCCTGGCGCCGAGCTCGGGCAGCAGGTGCAGCCACGACCAGTGGCAGGCGGATTCGTAGCCTTCGAGCAGGCCCGCGGCGCCGAGCACGATCGAGCCGGTGCAGACCGATGAGATGTAGCGCGCCTTCGCCGCCTGTTTCTGCAGAAACGCGATCGTGACCGGGTCGTTGATCAGCGGCACCACCCCGACCCCACCGGGCACGCACAGCACGTCGAGCTGCGGGCAATCGGCAAACGTCGTGGTGGGGTTGATGCTGAAGCCGGCATCGGTCATCACCGGTTCGATGGCCTTCCATACCAGGTGGATCTTCGCGCCTGGCACCCGGCTCAGGATCTGCACCGGGCCGGTCAGGTCGAGCTGCGTCACCTCGGGGAAGAGGAGAAAGCCGATGTGCAGGGTGGCGGTAGGTGTCGGTATCACGCGTCGATGTCCTTGGTCATGGTGGTCTGTTCAAGACGTCGATTCTGTGGATGCGCCACCTTGGCGTAAATGACAAAACAAAGCTAATATTCGCCAATGTCACCACCCCGACACATTGCCATCCTTGCCTTCCCGGGTGTGCAGATCCTGGATGTTTCAGGTGCGGCGGCGGTCTTCGCGGCAGCCAACGATGCGCGGGGCTCGCCCTTCTACAAGGTGCACATCCTCTCGGCCGAAGGCGGTGTCCTGCAGAGCAGCAGCGCCGTCGAACTGGCAACGCGACCGATCAGAAGCGTGCCCGCGTCGAACATCGACACGCTGCTGATCGCGGGAGGCGAACACGGGGGACTGATGGCAATGGCGCACGACAAGGCGGTGCAGCGCTGGGCAGTCAAGGCATGCGGCAACGCCCGTCGTTACGGCTCGATCTGCACCGGCACCTTCGCGCTCGCGGAGTTCGGCCTGCTGCGCGGCAAGCGTGTGGCCACGCACTGGTCCACCTGCCTGCAACTGTCGGCGGAGTATCCGGACACGGAAGTGGACGTGAATGCGCTGTACGTCAATGACGGCAACATCTGGACCTCGGCGGGCGTGACCACCGGCATCGACATGAGTCTGGAAATGGTGGCGGCCGACCTGGGCGGCGAGATCGCCAATGCGATCGCCAAGCGCCTCGTGCTGTACGCGCGGCGGCCCGGCTACCAGTCGCAGTTCAGCCCGGTACTCGACGCGCAGACGCATGCCGACGCGCCTTTCGCCGCGTTGATCCACTGGATGCGCGAGCACCTGTCCGAGACGCTGGATGTACCCAGGCTCGCGGCGCGCGTCGCGATGTCCGACCGCACCTTCCTGCGCAAGTTCACCCGCTCGACGGGCGAGACGCCCGCGCATTTCGTCGAAACGCTGCGGCTGGACCATACGCGCAGCCTGCTGGCGGTGGGCGTATCACTGAAGGAGATCGCGGCGCAGACCGGTTACTCGACGGCGGCACAACTGTCCAAGGCCTTCGACCGGCGCTTCGGGATGACGCCGCTCCTGTTTCGGGAACTGCACTGCCGACGCGAGGCGGCGTAGCCAGGCGTCTCAAGCCTTCGTGGTGTCGCGGCGCGTGATCACCTGCCCATGGCGCGCGCCCGTGTGCGTGCCGTGCTGCCAGGTGAGGGTGCCATTGACGATCACCGCGTCGATGCCTTCAGCCGGTGTGTCGGGCCTCTCGTAGCTCGCCGTGTCGCGCACGCACGCCGCATCGAAGATCACGAGGTCCGCGTGATGCCCGGCCTTCAGCGTGCCACGCTCGTGCAGCCCGAAGTTCCGCGCAGTGAGGCCCGTCATCTTCCACACCGCCGTCTCCAGCGGGAACAGGCCCATGTCGCGGCTGTAGTGGCCGAGCACGCGCGGGAAGGTGCCCCACAGGCGCGGATGCGGCCTGGTGCCCAGCGGAATGCCGTCGGAACCGATCATCGTTTCGTCGAACGCGAGCACGCGCTGCACGTCGTCCTCGTCCATGATGAAGTAGATCGCGCTGCCCGGCTGCAGGCGGCGCGCGGCCTCCTCCTTGTCCACACCCCATTCGGCTGCGATGTCGTCCAGGTCCTGCCCGGCGCGTTCCGGATGCGGCTCGCTGCTGGCGATCAGCACCCGGCCACCGAGCATGCCGCGGTCGGTGCGCAGTGCGGTGGAGCCCGCCGTGTATGGGTAGCAGTCGAGCGACACGCACTGGTGCTTCATCGCTTCGCGAATGATGGGCAATGTCAGCTTCGTCTTGCCGAAGTTGGCCTTGTGCATGGCCTTGTGATGCGACACGACCACCGGCACATCGAGCGCGCGGCCGATGGCGAAGGTCTCTTCCAGCGCCTCCATGATCTGGTCGGACTCGTCGCGCATGTGGGTGACGTACAGCGCCTTGCGCGAAGTCAGCGGCCTGCTCACCTCGATGATTTCCTCCGTCGTCGCCTTGGTCGCGGCCGGGTAGAAGGTGCCGGTGGACAGGCCGATGGCGCCGGCCTGCATGGCTTCTTCGACATGCGCGCGCATGGCGGCGATTTCATCGTCGCTCGCGGGGCGGTCGATGTCGTCCATCGTGAGCGCGCGCAGGGTCGAGTGGCCGACCATGGCGGCCACGTTGACGGATGAGGGCGCGGCGCGCAGCGCGTCGAGGTACGCGGCAAAGGAGGTGAAGCGCCCTTCGGCGGGCGAGTCGAGCAGGCTGAGCGGCATGGGCAAATCCATGCCTTCGCGCAGCGGCGCGGCGCTGATGCCGCAGTTGCCGGTCACCACCGTGGTCACGCCTTGCGAGACCTTGAAGGGCATCGTGGCGTGCGAAAGCACGGCCTGGTCGTCGTGGGTGTGGGAGTCGATGAAGCCTGGGGCGACGATCAGGTCGGTGGCGTCGATCACCTGTGCAGCGGTGGCGGAGCCGAGGTCGCCGATGGTGACGATGCGGCCGGCGGTGATCCCGACATCCGCTGTGAATCGGGGGGCCTTCGTGCCGTCGATCACGGTGCCGTTGCGGATGAGCAGGTCGAAGTGTTGGGGGATGGTCATGCTTCATTCTCGATACTCATCCAGCTTGCGTAAACGACAAATGAATTCCGAAATCCGCCAAGAGCCTTTGCAATGTGTTGTTTCGGCTCGACGACGTCAAATGAGCCCTCTGGTCGCCGCCTTCAGCGTCGCGGCCGCGCGTGTCGAGCACTCGAGCTTGAGAAACAGACGTTCCACATGCGTTCGCACAGTGCGCGGACTGATCCCCAGCGCGCGGGCAACCTGCTTGGTGTTGTCGCCCCGGCTGATGCAGCGCAGAACCTCCAATTCGCGCTCTGACAGAGACTGCTCGCCGCGCACCGGCGCCACAGGCTTCGCGGGCGCATGCGTCAGAGCGCTGGCGAGCATCGCGGCGACGACTTCCTGGTCGAAGCGGCCGGCCTCGACTTCTGCCCTCATTCGATCGAGTGACGCTGCTTCGGTGAACGCAGGTCGCCAGGGGCGCTGGGTCCGAAGAGAAACCCACTGCTCGGCCGCGGCGACGATCTGCCCCTCCAACGGCATCGCCGTACCCGAGCGGCCGCGAAAATAGCCGGAGCCGTCGCGCCGTTCGAAGGCGAAGGATGCGATCTCCGCTTCGAGCGCGAGTCCGTCGATTTGTCCGGCGGCGCGAGAGGTCCAGTACGGCACGAGCCGCAGGCGCTCGAGTGCCGAAGCCGGCAGCGGTTCGGGCGCATTCCAGATGGCATTGGGCACCGACGCTCGCCCCATGCCGTGGATCAATCCAGCCTTGTAAGTGCGCTGGCACGAGGCTTCGTCCAGGCCGGCGCGCGTGCTGCAATCGCGCGCCAGTCGGGCCACGCGACGCGAGTAGCCCGTCATCCAGGGCAGCTTGAGATCGATCACGTCGCCCACGAGTTCGAGCCCGACACGTCGAAGCATCGAAGCCGGCTGGTCGGCAGCCTCGGTCCAGGGCGGCACGGCGGAATCCAGTGCCTTCATCCACGTCGTGACCCATGGTGTGCTGGCGTCGACCAGGAAGCCGGGGTAGATGCCGTTCGCGCGTCCGCGGGCCAGCGCGCACGCTTGCTCGACTCCGTACAGGCGGCTGAAGATTTCGAGGTCGCTCGCCAGGGCCACGACGTAGGTGGCCAGCGGTACATCGTTGCCATGCAGAAGGCCGGGCACACCGCCGCCGTCGTAGGTCTCGAAAATGGAGCGCAGGGCGGCTTCGGTCTCGGCGCTCAGGCCCAGCGTGTTCGCTATGTCGCCGGCGATCTCGCAATGGATGTTGGCCATGGCCAGCATCCCGTCGGGAATGGGCACGCTGCGAGGTGGCTGCTGCGCCATTCGTGGCTTCTGCGATGCAAGAAGGGCGCTTCGACCCAGTACGTCGTCTTCCAGAAAGTCCGCGAACTCCTGGGCGTTGGCCGTGCAGCCGGACCAGCGCAGCAGCGCGACGTGCCGGGCGGCCTCGACCTGCGACGAGTCGCAGCGGGCCTGGGTCGCGATCATTCCAGCGAGCCATGCGGTGCGCAGCGAATGGTCGGTCGGCTGGCCCATGCTCAGGTCGCCGATGAAGGCAAGCGCGCGGACCGCGTCGAAAACGGCAATGGTCGTGTCGTCGGACATGAGAGGGCTGAGACAAAAGCCCAGCATCGCACAGTCGCCCTGTCACGGCGTGTCGGTCATTCGACCGATAGCGCGCTGGGTACCACCGGAAACAGAATGGTCCGCACCGGCCCGCTCGAGGGCCGCAACCTCTCTCTCTACCTCATCCGCGGTCTTCGCCGCCATTCCCATGTCCCACACCAATCCTTCCCCTCTTCAGCGAGCCGCCTGGCTGCGCAAGCTCTATTTCATTCGCGCCGCCTTCTCGTTCGCGTGGGTCGCGCTGGCGTTCAGCGTCGCCAAGGGCTCCCCCGCACTCGCAAGCGGCCTGCTGATCGTCTATCCGGCATGGGACGCGCTGGCAAACCTGCTCGACGCAAGGATGACGGGGGGCGCAAAGGTCAATCCCACCCAGGTACTGAATGCCTGGATGAGCGGGCTGGTCACGGTTGCAGTGGCGGCTTCGCTCCTGCTCAAACTGCAAATCATCCTGGTGATCTTCGGCGGCTGGGCGATCGTCGCTGGGCTGCTTCAACTGGCAACGGCCATTCGTCGTCGCAAGGGCGATCGCGGGCAGTGGGTGATGATGCTGAGCGGGGCGCAGTCTGCGTTG
>CAIQMJ010000029.1 GCA_903872875.1 uncultured Variovorax sp. | reverse complement strand
TCCTGTTCATCACCCACAACCTGGGCGTGGTGGCCGAGGTCGCGCACGACGTCGTCGTGATGTACGCCGGCCGCGTGGCGGAGCGCGCCTCGGTGCCCGACCTCTTCGCGCACCAGAAGCATCCCTACACCCGGGGCCTGCTGGCCTGCATTCCCAATGCCGCGCGCGACCGCGCACCCGATGGACGCAAGCTGCGGCTCAAGCCGATCTTCGGCAACGTGCCGCCGGCCGGCCGCTGGCCGCCAGGTTGCACGTTCGCGCCGCGCTGCGAATTCGGCGACGCCGGCTGCACGCGCGCCGTGCCGCCGCTGGTGGTCGCGGGCGCGGCCGGCCATCTCTCGAGTTGCTGGAAGCAGGCGCAGCTATGACGCAAGCCAGGCCCCCCGCCGCCGCCCAAGCGCCGCTGCTCGACATCGTCGACCTCGTCAAGGAATTCCCCATGCGCGCCGGTTCCGTGCGTGCGGTCGACGGCGTGAGCTTCTCCATCGGCCGCGGCCGCATCGTCGGCCTGGTCGGCGAATCGGGCTCCGGCAAGACGACCGTCGGCCGCAGCCTTCTTCGTCTGGTCGAGCCTTCCGGTGGTCAGGCCATGTTCGACGGCGTCGACCTGTTCTCGCTGCCGGCGCAGCGCATGCGCGCCTACCGGCGGCGGCTGCAGATGGTGTTCCAGGACCCGTTCTCGAGCCTCAATCCGCGGCTGCGAGTGGGCGACATCATCGGCGAGGCGATCGACACGCACCGGCTTGCGACCGGCGCGGCGCGGCGCGACCGCATCGCCGACCTGCTCACCCAGGTCGGGCTGAGCCCCGACCACGTGCGCCGCTTTCCGCACGAGTTTTCCGGCGGCCAGCGCCAGCGCATCGGCATCGCGCGCGCCTTGGCGGTCGAGCCCGAATGCATCGTGGCGGACGAGCCCGTGTCGGCGCTCGACGTGTCGGTGCAGGCGCAGATCATCAACCTGATCCAGGACCTGCAGGTGCAGCGCGGCCTCAGCGTGCTGTTCATCTCGCATGACCTGTCGGTGGTCGAGTACCTGTGCGACGACGTGGTCGTGATGTACCTCGGCCGTGTGATGGAGCGAGGGCCGAGCGCGCAGGTCTACGCGGCGCCGCGCCATCCCTACACACGGGCGCTGCTGTCCGCCTCGCCGGTACCCGACCCGGGCCGCCGGACCCAGCGCATCGCGCTGCGCGGCGACATACCGAGCCCGCTCGCGCCGCCTTCGGGCTGCGTGTTTCGCACGCGCTGCCCGCACGCCATCGCGTCATGCGCGGAGCTGCGCCCCGTCCTCGAAACCGTCGGCGATTCGCACAGCGCGGCCTGCATCCGGCTGGCCGAACTGGCCTGAGCCCTTCCAAGTTCCAAGGAGTCTTCTTGAACGAAACCGCTTCATCGTCCCCGTCGTTGCGTGCGACCTCGCTGTCCCGCTACGAACGGCTGCGCGCGATGGGAATCGCCCTTCCGCCCCCGCCCCCGCCGGTGGCCAACTTCGTCACGCACGTGAGCGCGGGGGGCGTGCTCTATCTGTCCGGCCAGGGTCCGCGCACGGCCGAGGGCCACATGTACACCGGCAAGGTCGGCGCCGACGTCAGCGTCGCCGAGGCGTATGCGCATGCGCGCCTCACGGGCATCAACCTGCTGGCCGTGATGCAGGAGGCGCTGCACGACCTGGGCCGCGTCGGCCGCATCCTCAAGCTGTTCGGCATGGTCAACGCCGTGCCCGACTTCGCGGAGCATCCGCAGGTCATCAACGGCTGCTCCGACCTGTTCGTCGAACTCTTCGGTAGCGTCGCCGGCAGCCATGCGCGCTCGGCCGTGGGACTGGGCTCGCTGCCCGGCAACATCACCGTCGAGATCGAGGCGATCGTCGCGATCGAGGACTGAACCGTGTGCGCCTGCCGTGTTGCCGCGCGTGCCGACTGTCGGCCTCAGCCCGGCCAGCCCAGCGTCTTCTGCACCTGCAGCGACGCCTTCTTGACCGCGTTGGTGTAGTGCGCATGGTCGTCGTCCACCCGCTGTTCGGGCAGCACGATCGAGATCGTGGCCACGCAGGCGCCGCTCGCGTCGCAGATCGGCGACGCGATGCAGGCGATCGCGTAGTCCGACTCCCCCACCTGGATCGACAGCCGCTCGTGCAGCGCCACCTCGGCAGCGCGCGCCAGGTGCGTCGC
>CAIQMJ010000028.1 GCA_903872875.1 uncultured Variovorax sp. | reverse complement strand
TTCAGCGCCTTCCAGGGGCCTGCGCGATGCCCTCGCGGCCCGATCTGGCCCGATACCCCACCGAAGGGTCGACCGGGCCGCCGACCCGTGGCGCGCGGTCAGAACCCCACCCCGCCTGCCCGCTAAATGGGTCGATTTTTTCGACACTGCCGGCCCCCTGGCGGAATGAGGCGCCATGCGGGCCGCGGCGCGATCGGCGGCACCGTTTCGATGACGGCATTTGACGGCGATTTGCACCAAAACCGGGGGTGTCGGTGGGTGCTTGGTGGCCGAGCGCTGGGGGGGCGAATCCGTTTTGGGTTCGGGGAAAGCCTGATTTCCTAATCGGGGTGTGCGAATCGGCCGCAAACCCGCATGGCGCCTAGCGCTGCGCTGGTTAGGTCGGACCCTGATCTGACCTAACCTAAAACCTAATTTTTTCATAAGTTGTTGATTTTTAAGGACTTTCAAAGCGCCAGAGATCAGCGCTCCTGACCCTGATGTGGTTAGGTTCAGATTAGGAAAAAATTAGATTTCTCTGATGTGCTGAAACCCGCATGGATAAAGGGGTCGCGGCCTGTTCGCTGCTGGCGGTTAGGAAGATTAGGCTTTTCCCGACCCCTCCCCGGTTTTCTCGGCCATTGGATGACAGCCGAGATCCACGGCCCTACGCTGGTGGGTCCGAAACCGCCGGAAAGCGAAGATGTGCAATCGATACACGCCGCCTCACATCGCTGAGATCGAGAGGCTCTGGGCCGTTGGACGGCAGCACCAACTGCCCTGGCCGAAGTCGATCGGACCGCTGGGGCAAGGACCTTTCATACGTCGACGCGCAGACGACGCATCGATGCGCGAGCTGGTGGTCGGCCAATGGGGGCTCATCCCATGGTTCTCAACGACAAGCGTGCCCAAGAGGAATGATGGGCGGAGGTTGAGCACGAACACGCCCGAGCGGAGGACGTGACCACTCGAGCCAGCTACAAACGCCGTGGACTTGGGGGCAGCGCTGCATCATTCCCGCGGCGTCGTTTTCGACGAGCGGCAAAATCATATGAATCACATAAACATGTGAATTCACAGTTAGGAGATATAACCATGCTCTTGCACACGTGCAAGACGCCTGCTTCGACTCTCACAATTAAGGAACATATGGCTAATATTAAGAAACCAAAGGTCTTTATTTCCTATAGTTGGTCAAACGCCGACCACGAGAAATGGGTGGTGGAGCTAGCAGAGTCTCTCGTGGAGGCAGCAATTGATGTGCTGCTCGACAAATGGGATTTACGCGAGGGCCATGACACAATTGCGTTTATGGAGCGGATGGTCACTGATCCAGATGTCGATAACGTGATCATTGTTGCCGATCGACTTTATGTAGAGAAATCGGATGGTAGAAGCGGCGGGGTGGGAACGGAAACTCAAATCATTTCACCTGAGGTTTATTCAAAGGCTGAGCAATCAAAGTTCGTTGTCGTGGTGAGAGAAAGAGACGATGGCGGCCGCCCTTACTTGCCGGTTTACTTTAGATCGAGATTTTTCATTGATTTGAGCAAAGAGGATCGATATTTCGAAGAGCACGAGAGGCTCCTTCGCTGGATATA
>CAIQMJ010000027.1 GCA_903872875.1 uncultured Variovorax sp. | reverse complement strand
GTGATGGTGAGCGGCTTCGGGGACTCCGGCCTGCCGGTCGAATTGCTGCATGCGCTGGTCGATCACGGTGCGGGCGACCTCACCATCATCAGCAACAACGCCGGAACGGGCGACCATGCGCTCGCTGCGCTGCTGGCGAGCGGGCGCGTGCGCAAGATGGTTTGCACCTACCCCAAGTCGTCGGGCGCGCATGTGTTCTCGGCCCTCTACAAGGCCGGGAAGATCGAGCTCGAACTGGTGCCCCAGGGCACGCTGCTGGAGCGCATGCGTGCGGGCGGCGCCGGGCTCGGTCCGTTCTTCACGCCGACGGCCTACGGCACGCCAGTGGCCGACGGCAAGGAGCAGCGCATGTACGAAGGCCGCGGCTATGTGCTGGAGCTTCCGCTGCGCGCCGATTTCGCGCTGGTCAAGGCCTGCAAGGGCGACCGCTGGGGCAACCTCACGTATCGACTCGCGGGCCGCGGCTTCGGACCGGTGATGTGTATGGCGGCAAGGTGCGCCATCGTGCAGGTCGACGACATGCTGCCGCTGGGCGGGCTGGCGCCGGAAGAGGTGGTCACGCCGGGCATCTTCGTGCAGCGCGTGGTGCGAAAGGACAGTCATGGCTGAGCTCAAGAGACTTTCACGGCACCGGCTTGCGCAGATCGTGGCCGCCGACATCGCGCCGGGCAGCTATGTCAACGTGGGCCTCGGCATCCCGACGCTGGTCGCGCGCTACCTCGATCCGGCCAAGGAGGTGGTGCTGCACAGCGAGAACGGCATCCTCGGGTTGCGCGGCCTGACCGAAGGCGAGACAGGCGACATCGACCTCATCAACGCGAGCAAGGAGTTCGTGCAGCTCGTGCCCGGCTCGTCGATCTGCGAGCAAGCGACATCGTTCGCGATGATGCGCGGCGGCCACCTGGACGCGACCGTGCTGGGCGCCTTCCAGGTCGCCAGCAACGGCGACATCGCCAGCTGGTCGACCGGCGACGACGACGCGGTCCCAGGCATCGGCGGCGCGATGGACCTGGTGGCCGGTGCACGCAAGGTCATCGTCACCATGGAGCACACCACCCGCGATGGGCGCCCCAAGCTGCTCGAGCGCTGCAGCTTTCCACTGACCGGTGCGCGGGTGGTGACGTCCGTCTATACCGACCTCGTGGTCATCGACATCGACCCGGCCAGAGGCTTCGTGGTGCGTGGACTGGCCGACCACGTCAGTCGCGAACAAGTGCAGGCGCTCACAGGGGCGCCGCTGAATTGGTCCGATTCCCTTATCTGTCTAGCCCATTGACCGAATCAACCCTGAAGAGGAGACAAGCATGAAAAATACACTTCGCCGTGCGCTGCTGGCCATCGGCGTCGCCGCAACGGCGGCCACGGCGATCGGCAGCACGGCCGCTGCAGCCGATTTTCCTAGCCGGCCCATCACGATCGAGATTCCGTATCCGCCGGGCGGAACGGCCGACGCAATCGCCCGGCCGTTGGCAGTCGACCTGGGCAAGCGCCTTGGGGCGCCCGTCATCCTCGACTACAAGGGCGGCGCAGGCGGCGCCATCGCGACGCAGTTCGTCGCCAAGGCGGCGCCTGACGGTTACACGCTGGTGATGATCTTGGCGGCGCACGCGATCAATCCGAGCCTCTACAAGAAACTGCCGTACGACTCCGAGAAGGACTTCGCGCCGGTGTCCATGGTGGCGCGCTTGCCGCTGGTGCTCTATACCAACCCGCAGTTCGCCGCCAAGACCGTGCCGGAGCTGATCGACTACGCCAAGAAGAATCCCGGACAACTGAGCTTCGGCTCTGCCGGAAGCGGCAACACCAGCCATCTGGCCGGCGAACTCTTCGCCAGTACGGCAGGCGTGAAGATGCTGCACGTGCCCTACAAAGGCGGCGGCCCGTCCATCACCGCTGCGATCGGCGGCGAAATACCGTCGGTCTTTGCCGGACCCGATTCCCTGGGTATGGCCAAGGCGGGCAGGCTTCATCCGGTTGCCGTGACCAGTCTCGAGCGCTCGCCGCTGATTCCCGACGTTCCTACCATTGCCGAAACGCTCAAGGGCTTCGAGGTGTACGGCTGGTATGGCCTGCTG
Organism: uncultured Variovorax sp.; assembly: GCA_903872875.1. Taxonomy (GTDB): domain Bacteria; phylum Pseudomonadota; class Gammaproteobacteria; order Burkholderiales; family Burkholderiaceae_C; genus Variovorax. Next base: position 1,512 of record CAIQMJ010000027.1, on the reverse strand, counting down.
GCACCCGCTGGCACGCCGAAGGATGTCATCGCCAAGCTCAATACCGAGGTCGGCGCCGTGCTGGAGGATCCCGCCTTCAAGAGGGCCGTCGAGGCGCTGGGCTACATCCCGACCGCCTCCACGCCCGCGGAATTCGGCGCCTTCGTGCAGACGGAAACGAAGCGCTGGGCCGAGGTCATCCGCAAGGCCGACATCAAGCTGGAGTAATCGACATGAAACGCAGACACCTGATCGCCGGCGCGCTGGCCGCCCCCGCGCTTCCGGTCCTGGCGGCCAGCGAACCTGCCGGCCCGAGCCGCACCTTCGTCCTGCAGCATGGCGCCTGGCACGGCGGCTGGTGCTGGGTGCGTGTGGCCGACCGGCTGCGTGCGATGGGGCACCGCGTATTCACGCCGACGTCCACTGGCCTCGGCGAACGCAAGCACCTGGTGTCCAAAGAGACGACAGTGCACGTGTTCGTGACGGACCTGGTCAATGTGATCGAGGCCGAAGAGCTGAAGGACGTGGTGCTGGTCGGCCACAGCTTCGGCGGCATCGCGATCACGGGAGCGGCCGACCGGGTGCCGGAACGTATCGCCAAGCTGGTGTACCTCGATGCCGTGATCCTGCAACCGGGCGAGTCGGCCCTGAGCGCGGTGCCGCCGGACGTGGCCGCACAACGGCGCGAGACCATTCGCGCTGCGGGCGGCATCTCGATGCCGGCGCCGCCGACGTCGTTCTTCGGCATCGCCGATGGGCCCGATGCCGAGTGGCTGCGCCGCAGGCTGACGCCGCATCCGTCGGCCACCTACGACTCGCCCCTGATCCTGGGCAAGCCCGTGGGCGCCGGCCTGCCGGTTACCTACATCGGCTGCACCGTCACGCCGCTGGCCAGCATCGAGTCGATGCGCCAGTGGGCGCGCCGGCAACCGGGCTGGAAGTACGAAGAGCTGCACACGGTGCATGACGCCATGATGACCGCGCCCGATGCGCTCACGCAGATGCTGCTGCGCATCGCCAACACCTGAAACCTCGCTCCATGCATTCCAACGACCTGCTTTCTTCCACTACGGTGCTCGACTCCGTGCTATTCCGCGATGCATTCGGAACGGCAAAGATGCGGGCCATCTTCTCCGACGGCGCGCTGGTCCAGCGTTATCTCGATGTCGAGATAGCGCTGGCCAAAGCTGAGGCCAGGGTCGGCGTCATTCCGGCGGAAGCGGCCGAGATCATCGCGCGCGAATCGCGCCTGGACCGTCTCGACTTCGGCCACCTGCGCGAAGAGACGGACGTCGTGGGCTACCCCATCCTGCCGCTGGTGCATCAGCTGGTGGCCATGTGCGGCGAAGCGGGCCGCTACGTGCACTGGGGCGCGACCACGCAGGACATCATGGACACCGCGGTGGCCCTGCAGGTGCGCGATGCACTCGAAAGCATCGACGGCGACATCCGCGAGTTGCGCGGCATCCTGGCCGCGCTCGCGAAGAAACACCGCGGCACGCCGATGGCAGGGCGCACGCATCTCCAGCAGGC
>CAIQMJ010000026.1 GCA_903872875.1 uncultured Variovorax sp. | reverse complement strand
CCACGCTCATCTCCCCTTCCCCTGCAGTCGCGAACTCCGTATCTGAAAGCATTTCCAACGTCTTCCCCGCAGCCAGGTCATCCAGCAGATCTGCCCACAGTTGGATCATCTTGCGCCGCTGACTCAAGAAAGTGGCGCGGTCATAGGCGCTGCCCAGCTCCTCATCGGAGCCATGCGCCAGATGCCGCTCAATCACCTCTCGGTCCGATCCCTACAGCTCCCGAATCAGGGTCCGGGCCGTGGCGCGGAACCCGTGGCCTGTGATCTGTTCCTTCGTGTCATAGCCCAACGTGCGCAACGCACTGTTGATGGTGTTGTCGCTCATGTAGCGCGTCTTCTCGGAACGCTTCGACATGCTGCGGAAGATCGGCCCACCGGGACCGGTCAGCGGATGGATGTCACGCAGGATCTCGACCGCCTGCGTCGGCAGCGGCACAAGGTGAGCCGGCGTGCGTACATCGCGCTTCTTCCACTCTCGCAGCTTCATCTTCTCGGGTGGGCAACGCCACAGCGCCTGATCGAGATCCACATCTTCCCAGTGTGCCAACCGCAACTGAGCTGGCCGCTGGAACAGCAAGGGCGAGAGCTGCAGAGCCGCGCGCGTGATGACGTTGCCGTTGTAGGCGCGTATGTCTCGAAGCAACTGGCCGAGCTTCTGCGGATCTGTGATGGCTGCATAGTGACGCGTGCGAGGTGGCGGCAGGCCAGCCGTACGGCTGTTCACGAAGTTCCTTGCCGGCTCCAGCGCCCCCACATCGACGGCGTACTGGAACACGTGCTGTACGGCCTCACGAACGCGCTGCGCCGTCTCCAGATTGCCGCGCTCCTTGATCCGGTGAAGGCATCGGACCACCTCGGTCGGCAAGATGGCCTCCATGGCCAGCGCACCGATCCACGGGAAGATGTGCAATTCCAGGTGGCGCATCACCTTCTCGGCATAGCCGGCGGACCATGTGCGGTCTTTCCACGCCTGCGCGTGCCATGCACGGGCGGTCCGTTCAAAGGTATTGAGGCGGGCAACGCGAACGCGCTCCTCCTCCACCCGCCGCGCCTCGCGGGGATCGACACCGTCAGCGCGCTTCTCGGCTTCGGCACGCGCCTTCCTGCGCGCAGCCGCAAGCGTCACGACCGGGTAGTGCCCGATGCTGAGCTTGGCCTCCTTGCCATGCCGCTTGTAGCGATAAACCCACGCCTTGCCGGTCGGACGCACGCGAAGGTAGAGACCGTCGCCGTCCGCCAGCAAATATTCCTTGTCCCGCGGCGCTGCCGCCTTGATCAGAAGCTCGTTGAGTTGCCCCATGGTGTACCCAAAATCGACTGCGATTGAAAAGCAGTCTGGGGTACACCGTGGGGTACGCGCAAGAACGGGACTTTGTGAGATTCGGTGATGCCGCTTGAGCCGCCTTTTTGAGGCTAAGTCCTTGATGTACAAGGGCTTTTGAGCTGTCTTGGTATCTACCGAGAAAGAAAAATGGTGGCCTGGGGCGGAATCGAACCAACGACACGCGGATTTTCAATCCGCACAAGTCGGCATTCCTTTGCGATGACTTGAGTTGATCCATGCGACATTTTCGTTTTAAATCAATAGCTTAATGGATATTTGAAAGATTTTCCCGCAGATCGGCGTTGACCCAAATTGCTCTAAACTGCCTACATGGTGCCTACACGGCACTGTGTAGGCATCTATGACGACAAAACTAACTCTGACCACTGCACGGGTAGAGAACCTGCCCTGTGAGCCCGATAAACAACAGACCATCCATTGGGACGCCAAGACCCCCGGCTTCGGCTTGCGGGTCACTTCGGCAGGCGCTCGCTCCTACATCTTCGAGTCCCGCCTGTTCGGCAAGACGCTACGCGTCACGATCGGTGATGCACGCGCCTGGGAGTTGGGCAGAGCGCGCACGGAAGCCAGCCGCCTCAAGATGCTCGTGAACGAGGGCAAGGACCCCAGGGAGGTGAAGGCCGAGCAGCGCCAGGCCTTGGAGGCTCGCCGAGAAGAGGCCGCACGCCAGGACGTGCTCTTTGGTCAGGCGTGGGATGCCTACATCCAAGAGCGCAAACCGTTTTGGAGTGAGCGCCATTTCCGCGACCACGTGCAGCACGCCTCGGAAGGCGGGGTGGCCAGGAAGCGGGGACAGGGCCTCACCCAGGCTGGTCCGCTGGCGGCACTGCGTGCGCTCCGGCTACCCGACCTCACGGGACCGCGCATCGCACAATGGCTCACGGCCGAGACCGCCACCCGTCCTACGATGACCGCACTGTCGTTTCGGCTGCTGCGAGGCTTCATCCGCTGGGCCAAAGACATGCCGGCCTACAAGGAGCTCATTCCCACCGACAGTTACCAAACGCGTGGCGTGAAAGACGCTGTCCCGCGCGTGAAGGCAAAAGAGGGCGACTGCCTGCAACGCGAGCAGTTGGGCTTCTGGTTCACCAGCGTGCGCGAGATCCACAACCCGGTCATAAGCGCGTACCTGCAAGGCCTGCTCATCACTGGCGCCCGGCGCGAAGAGTTGGCGGCGCTGCGCTGGGACGACGTGGATTTCCGCTGGCGCAGCCTGACGCTCAACGACAAAGTGGAAGGTACGGCAGGGCGAACCATTCCCCTCACTCCTTATCTATCCGGCCTGTTGCTCAAGCTCAAGCGGCGAAACGAAGTACCGCCGCCCCGGCGACAACTCAAACGCCTCGAAGCACAAGGCCGCAGCTGGAGCCCCTCACCCTGGGTCTTTCCGAGCCCCACCTCTGCAGATGGCAAGCTCGCAGAACCGCGCAGCGCCCACACCGGAGCACTCGGGCAAGCAGGCTTGCCGCACATCACGCTGCACGGCTTGCGCCGATCGTTCGGCACATTGTCCGAATGGTGCGAAACCCCAGCCGGCGTCATCGCCCAAATCCAGGGACATAAGCCTAGCGCGATCGCCGAGAAGCACTACCGCCGCCGCCCACTAGACCTACTGCGCAAGTGGCACGATCAGATCGAGTCCTGGATGCTGGAACAGGCCGGCCTCCCTCTCGACACAAAGCCTCATGAGCGCCCAACTGGCCCGCCCCAATGAGAAGCTGAGGGTTTGCCGCGGCAATCTCCTGCTTGAACAAGAAGAAGAACGGGCGAGCCTCCCTTGGGGTACGGCAACACGCCTCTGTAGCTCAATTTTGGGGCCGCCGAAGAACATTTGCTGTCAAAGGCATTGTTGGCGTCGATCTTCAAATAGCGCCCCGTCGTACAGGCCTTCTATTTATACACTATCAACCATCACGCCAGTTTCAAATTTTT
>CAIQMJ010000025.1 GCA_903872875.1 uncultured Variovorax sp. | reverse complement strand
CAACCACCAAAATTTCCATCGGCAACACATTGGCACCGAACAACTTGATGGGGGATTCAGGCAGGGGCGACGGAAACTTCAGGTCATCACGGCCCCAAATGTTCTCGGCCACGTTTTTAAAAATGATGCCCAGCGCGATGGTCGACATGATCCAGCCGAACTCGCTCTTGATCTTGATCGCGGGCCGCACGCCGATGCGCTCGACCACCGCGCCCTGGAAGGCACCGAATACGCAGACGATCGGGATCATGAGCCAGTAGTTGACGCCCAGCCCGACCAGCGTGAGGCCGACCAGCGCACCGAGCATCAGGGCGTCGCCCTGGCCGAAATTGAGGGTGTCGGACGTGGCGAAGGTCAGCTGGTAGCCGAACGCGATCACCGCATAGATCATTCCCAGCGCGATGCCGCTGAAGATGAGTTGGGTCAGGATTTGCATGACGGTCTCGAAGGTCGCAGGAGGCGCGGAAGCGGCGATGGACATGCGAACGCGCCGGTCGGGAAAGACTTCCCGCACCGGCGCGCTGCAACGAGGCTTACTGTTTGACGCGAACCTTGCCGGCGCCCTTCTGGTCGTCCGCGTTCGCGAACGCCACGCGGCCGGCCTTCACTTCGCCGAACACCGGGATGTTCGCGGTGATGGCGTCATGGTCGGTGGCCGAGAACGGCTTGGTATAGGTCGTCACGACGCCCTCGACCGGCGTCTTCAGGTCTTCCAGCGCGGCCTTGATCTTCGGGCCGTCGGTGCTGTTGGCCTGCTTGATGGCCGCGGCCAGCAGGTAGATCGAGTCGTAGCCTTGCGCTGCCGACACCGGCGAATCCATGCGGTTGTTCTTCGGCTTGAACTTGGCGAGGAAGGCGTCGATGAAGGCCTTGCGCTTGGGCGTGGTCGGCTCCTGGATGAAGGTCTGCGGCATGCGCGCGCCCTCGCCGCCCGGGCCGGCGTTGTCGATGAAGTTGGCCATCGCCAGCGTCCAGCTGCCGATCATCGGCACCTTCCAGCCCAGCTTCGTCATGCCGTTGGCGATCTGCGCCAGCTCGGGGCCGATGCCGTAGGTCAGCACGGCTTCTGCGCCGGCTTCCTTGGCCTTGAGCAGCTGGGCCGTCATGTCGACGTCCTTGATGTTGAACTTCTCGACGGCGACCGGCGTGATGCCCTTGGCCTTGAGCGCCTTCTCAAGGTCTTCACGTCCGAGCTGGCCGTAGTTGGTGGAGTCCGCCAGGATCGCGACCTTCTTGTAGCCGCGGCGGGAGATCGCCTCCTCCACGATCATCGGCGCCTGGATGCTGTCGTGCGCCGCGTTGCGGAACACGTAGTTCTCGGGATCCTTGTCGAACTGGTGCGTGATGACCGAGCCGGTCGCCACGTTGTTCAGCACGGGCACCTTCGCGTCCTGGAAGAAGCGCTGCGACGCGAGCGCCACGCCGGTGTTGATGTAGCCGACCACGGCCACGACCTTTTCCTTGTTGATGAACTCCTGCGCGATCTGCACGCCACGCTCGTTCTTGGCTTCGTCGTCGCGCTCGACCAGCTGGATCTGCCGGCCCAAGACGCCGCCGGCCTTGTTGATCTCTTCGGCGGCCAGGCGCACGCCGTCGCGCATGCTCACGCCCATCGACGATGAACCGCCGGTGAACGGGCCGTCGACGCCGATCTTGATGGGGTCGGCAGCCATGGACAGGGTGGTCAGTGCGGCCAGCGCGATGGCGGTCGCGATCTTGCGGGTGAAATGAGTCAAGGGATGTCTCCTTCGTTGTTGGACTTGCTGGGCTTGGGCCGGCTGCGGCGCCTCGGAAATTATGGAGATCGGGCAGCAGATGACCATGCGCATCACTGCGGAGAGGCTCTGCGTAGTAATGCATAAGGGAAAACGCGAGGCAGCCACTGCGGAGACGCTTTTGTGACGGTGCGGCGCCCACAATCGCGGCCATGAAGCCGAAGGCCAAGATCCTGCTGCTGGCGGTTACCCCGCTGCTGCTGGCCGTGATCGCGATCGGTGCGTTGCTCACGGTGGAGATGCGCCGGCTCGACCAGCAGCAGGCGCAGGTGCTCGAAGACGTACTGCTGAGCGCCAAGCGGGAAGAGCTGCGCAGCTACGTCGCACTCGCGCTGACCTCGATCGACCACCTCTACGGCGCCGGGCGCGACGACGAGGCCGCGAAGGAGCAGGCCAAGGCGATTCTTTCCAGCATGAACTTCGGCGACGACGGCTATTTCTACGTCTACGACAGCACCGGGCTGAGCCTGGTGCATCCGCGCCAGCCGGAGCTGATCGGCCAGAACCTGTGGGACCGGCGCGACACCGACGGCACCTACATGATCCGCGAGCTGATCGCGCGCGCCCACGAGGGCGGCGGCTACCAGCGCTATCTCTGGCCCAAGCCCTCGACCGGCCTCATCGAGCGCAAGCTCGGCTACTCGGTCGAGCTGCCGCGCTGGGGCTGGATGCTGGGCACCGGCATCTATCTGGACGACGTCGATGCGGCCGCCGGCCGGTTGCGCGGCAACCTGCTCGCCAGCGTGCGCCAGACGCTGCTCGGCCTGGCCGCCGTGGCGCTGATCGCAGTGCTGACGGTGTTCGCGGGCGGCATGGCGCTCAACCTCAGCGAGCAGCGCCAGGCCGACCGCAAGCTCAAGGCGCTGGCCCACCGCATCGTGAGCTCGCAGGAAGAAGAGCGCGCCCGCGTCTCGCGCGAACTGCACGACCACATCTGCCAGCTGCTGGTGTCGATCAAGTACCAGTTCGAGCTGGTCGGCCACCGGCTGACGCATCCGGGCGACCGGCCGGTGATGGCGATCGATCGCGAGCTGAACGCGCTGTCGCAAGCCATCGGCGAGGTGCGGCGCATCTCGCACGACCTGCGCCCGGCGATGCTCGATGACCTCGGGCTGCCCGCCGCGCTGCAGCACATCGCCGACGAGATCGCCGAACGCAGCGGGCTGCAGATCGCGGTGTCGCCGCACGTGCAGGAGGAACGGCTGTCCGAGCTGCAGGCGGTCAGCCTGTTCCGCGTGGCGCAGGAGGCGCTGCGCAACGTGGAGCGCCATGCGGATGCCAAACACGTCGACATCCAGCTCGATGATGCGGACGACCGGCTCGAGCTGCGCATCACCGACGACGGCTGCGGCTTCGACGTGCAGACGGTCGAGTCGAGCAAGGACCGCGGCATCGGCCTGACCAACATGCGCGAACGGGTGGAGCGCAACGGCGGAAGCTTCCAGCTGCTGTCGCAGCCCGGGCGCACCGAGCTGATCGCGAGCTTCCCGCTGGCGGGCCCGGCATGACCGCAGGGAATGCCATGGACACCGACACGCTGCCGCTGATCCGCCTGGTGATCGTCGACGACCATCCGCTGGTGCGCGACGGCCTGCGTGCGCGGCTGGCGGTGGTGCCGCACCTGCAGGTGGCGGGCGAGGCGGCGAGCGGCGCCGAGGCGCTGCAGATCGCGGCGCTGGACCCGCCCGACCTGATGCTGGTCGACGTCGGCATGCGTGGCATGAACGGCATCGAACTGGCAACCGCGCTGCGTGCGCGCCATCCGGCGATCAAGGTGCTGATGCTCAGCATGTACGACAACCGCGAGTACGTGCTGAGCGCGATCCAGGCCGGCGCCTGCGGCTACGTGCTGAAGGAGTCGCCGACCGAAGAGATCCTGAGCGCGATCAGCGTGGTCTGCACGGGTGGCACCTACTTCAGCGCGCGCGTCGCGAGCGCAGTGCTGCAGCCCGGCGCGGGGCTGCCGCAGCTGACGGCGCGCGAACGCGAGATCCTGGTGCTGCT
>CAIQMJ010000024.1 GCA_903872875.1 uncultured Variovorax sp. | reverse complement strand
TGCGCAAGAACACCGGCGACGACCGTCGCCGCACGCACGACATGAACACGGCCAACTGGATTCCCGACCTGTTCATGCGCCGCGTGATGGAGAAGGGCACCTGGACGTTGTTCTCTCCCTCCAACGTGCCTGACCTGCACGACCTGTTCGGCGCCGACTTCGAGCGCGCCTACGTCGCCTATGAAGAGAAGGCTGCGCGCGGCGAAATCAAGCCGAGCCGCACGCTGCAGGCCACCGACATGTGGCGCAAGATGCTCACGATGCTGTTCGAAACGGGACATCCCTGGATCACGTTCAAGGACGCCTGCAACGTGCGCTCGCCGCAGCAGCACGTGGGTGTCGTGCACTCGTCGAACCTCTGCACCGAGATCACGCTGAACACCAGCGACACCGAAACCGCAGTCTGCAACCTGGGCTCCGTGAACCTGCTGCAGCATCTGAAGGACGGCAAGGTCGACCAGGTCAAGCTGAAGAAGACGATCTCGACCGCAATGCGCATGCTCGACAACGTGATCGACATCAACTACTACGCCGTGAAGAAGGCGCGCGACTCGAACCTGCGCCACCGTCCGGTCGGCCTGGGCCTGATGGGCTTCCAGGACGCGCTGTACGAACTGCGCATTCCCTACGCTTCGCAGGAAGCCGTGCAGTTCGCCGACGAATCGATGGAAGCGATCTGCTACCACGCCTACTGGGCCTCGACCGATCTCGCGAAGGAACGCGGCAAGTACTCTAGCTACAAGGGCTCGCTGTGGGACAAGGGCATCCTGCCGATCGACTCGCTCGACCTGCTCGAGAAGGCCCGCGGCGGCTACGTCGAAGTCGACCGTTCGTCGACGCTCGACTGGGACACCCTGCGCCAGAAGATCAAGGCCGACGGCATGCGCAACTCCAACTGCGTGGCCATTGCACCGACCGCGACCATCTCGAACATCATCGGCGTCGACGCCTCGATCGAACCCTGCTTCGGCAACCTGTCCGTCAAGTCGAACCTGTCGGGCGAGTTCACCGTGATCAACCACTACCTGGTGCGCGACCTGAAGCGCCTGGGCCTGTGGGACGATGTGATGGTCATGGACCTGAAGCACTTCGACGGCTCGCTGCGTCCTATCGATCGCGTGCCACAGGATGTGAAAGCGCTCTACGCGACCGCGTTCGAGGTCCCGACCACGTGGCTGGTCGAGGCTGCGGCACGCCGCCAGAAGTGGATCGACCAGGCACAGTCGCTGAACATCTACATGGCCGGCGCTTCGGGCAAGAAGCTCGACGACACCTACAAGCTGGCGTGGCTGCGCGGCCTGAAGACCACTTACTACCTGCGCACACAAAGCGCTACGCATGCCGAGAAATCGACGGTGCAATCGGGCCGTCTCAATGCCGTGTCGTCAGGCGGTGCCAATGCAACGACGGCAGCGACATCGAGCATGAGCGCCCTTGAGGCTGCAGCTCTTGCAGCGCAGGCTCAGATGAGCGCCATGCCGGCCACCGATATCGCTTTCTGCGGTGTCGACGACCCCACATGCGAAGCCTGCCAGTGATGGGGCACTGATGCGATGCTGATTCGCGGCATCGCCTGACACAAGGCGATGCTCGCGAGCAACATAAGCATGGATAAGCACGAGATAATTCGGGCGCGATGATGAGCTGTACTTTGCAACTCACATCGTTGCTCACATAATTTGAGCATTGGATTTTTCTATGTTGACCTGGGACGAAGAAGTCAAACCATCCTTGCCAAAGGACATGCAACAAGGATTGCATCATTCATCGCAAAACAGCGTGCCATTGGCTCGCTCGATGGAAGTCCCGACTTCGCAAACAACGCCTGCTGCACGCCCGCAAGCCTCCGCAACGCCGGCTGTCGCGCACCGCGTGAACGCAGCCGACAAGCGCATCATCAACGGCCAGACCGACGTCAACCAGCTGGTGCCGTTCAAGTACAAGTGGGCTTGGGAAAAGTACCTCGCCACCTGCGCCAATCACTGGATGCCGCAGGAAGTGAACATGACGCGTGACATCGCGTTGTGGAAGGACCCGAACGGCCTCACTGAAGACGAGCGCCGCATCGTCAAGCGCAACCTCGGCTTCTTCGTGACGGCCGATTCGCTGGCCGCAAACAACATCGTGCTGGGCACCTACCGCCACATCACGGCGCCGGAATGCCGGCAGTTCCTGCTGCGCCAGGCTTTCGAGGAAGCGATACACACGCACGCCTACCAGTACATCGTCGAAAGCCTAGGGTTGGATGAAGGCGAGGTGTTCAACGCGTATCACGAGATTCAGTCGATCCGCGACAAGGACGAGTTCCTGATCCCGTTCATCGACGCGATCATGGACCCGGCCTTCACGACCGGCACGCCGCAGGCCGACCAGACGCTGCTCAAGAGCCTGATCGTCTTCGCCTGCCTGATGGAAGGTCTGTTCTTCTACGTCGGCTTCACGCAGATC
>CAIQMJ010000023.1 GCA_903872875.1 uncultured Variovorax sp. | reverse complement strand
GAACAGGTCGGTTTCCAGGAAGATCTGGCCGTCCGTGATCGAAATCACGTTGGTCGGAACGAAGGCTGACACGTCGCCGGCCTGGGTTTCGATGATCGGAAGGGCGGTCAGCGAACCAGTCTTGCCCGTGACGGCGCCTTTGGTGAACTTCTCGACGTAGGCGACGTTCACGCGGGCGGCGCGCTCAAGCAGACGCGAGTGCAGATAGAACACGTCGCCGGGGTAGGCTTCGCGGCCCGGGGGACGGCGCAGCAGCAGCGAGACCTGACGATAGGCCCAGGCCTGTTTGGTCAGGTCGTCATAAATGATCAGTGCGTCTTCGCCGCGATCGCGGAAATATTCGCCCATCGTGCAGCCGGAGTACGCCGACAGGTACTGCATGGCGGCGGATTCGGAGGCAGCGGCAGCCACGATGGTCGTGTATTCCATGGCGCCAAACTCTTCGAGCTTGCGCAGCACGTTCATGATCGTCGAAGCCTTCTGGCCAATGGCGACGTAGATACACTTAACGCCCTTGCCCTTCTGGTTGATGATCGTGTCGATCGCAACAGCGGTCTTGCCTGTCTGGCGGTCGCCGATGATCAGTTCGCGCTGGCCACGGCCGATCGGCACCATCGAGTCGATGGACTTCAGGCCGGTCTGCAACGGCTGGTCGACGGACTTCCGTGCGATCACGCCCGGAGCGACCTTTTCGATCACGTCGGTGAGCTTGGCGTTGATCGGACCCTTGCCGTCGATCGGCTGGCCCAGTGCATTCACCACGCGGCCGATCAGCTCGGGGCCGACCGGCACTTCCAGGATGCGGCCCGTGCACTTGACGGTGTCGCCTTCGGAGATGTGTTCGTATTCGCCCAGAATCACGGCGCCGACCGAGTCGCGTTCGAGGTTCAGCGCCAGACCGAAGGTCGGCGTGCCGTCTGCGGTGGGCGTGAACTCGAGCATTTCGCCCTGCATCGCGTCCGACAGGCCATGCACGCGCACGATACCGTCGGTCACCGACACCACGGTGCCCTGGTTGCGAATGTCAGCGCTGACGCCCAAGCCTTCGATACGGCTCTTGATCAGCTCGGAAATTTCTGCTGGATTGAGTTGCATGACTCTTTCCTTCTTTCAATAAATGAGGGGCCAACCGCCACTCGCCGCGTCAAGCGGTGAGCGCTGCTTTCATTTGCTCGAGACGAGCCTTCACGGATGTATCGAGGACTTCGTCCCCCACCACCACGCGGATGCCGCCGATCAGCGACGGGTCGTTCTCGACCCGCATGTTCAGCTTGCGGCCGAAACGGCGCTGCAATGCAGCTCCGACATCGGCGAGATTCGCATCGTCGATCGGAAAGGCGCTGTAGATCACGGCGTCGGAGGCACCGCTCTGCACGTTCTTGCGTTCGCGATACTGGATCGCGACTTCCGGCAGGGCAGCGATTCGACCGTTGTCGATCACCGCGCGCAGGAAATTCTTGCCGGCCTCCGGCAAGGGCTGCGACACGAGGCCGGAGATCAGGTCGAAGACCTGCTCCGACGACACCTTCGGGTCGGCAGCGAACTGCTGGAGCGCCGGATCGGCAGCGATGGCGGCAAGCTGGTCGATCCAGCCGGCCGTGCCTTCGATGTCGCCCGAGGAAGCCTGGAACAGCGCATCGGCATACGGACGGGCAATGGTGGCAAGTTCGGCCATGTCGTCCTCAGAGCTCGGTCTTCAGGCGATCGAGCAGGTCGGCGTGGACGCCGGCATCGACTTCCTTGCGGAGAATCTGCTCGGCACCCTTGACGGCCAGTGCAGCGACCTGCTCACGCAGGACTTCACGGGCACGCACGGACTGCTGCTCGGCTTCGGCGTGCGCAGCGGCCACGATCTTGTTGGCCTCTTCGGTTGCACGGCCCTTGGCCTCTTCGACGATCAGCTGCGCGCGGCGCTCGGCATCGGCCAGCAGCGTGGTCGTCTGGTTGCGGGACTGCACCAGTTCCTGCTCGACGCGCTGGTTGGCCGAAGCGAGTTCCGCCTTGGCCTTCTCGGCGGCCGCCAGGCCCGCGGCGATCTTTTGTGCGCGTTCGTCCAGGGCCTTCGCGATGGGGGGCCACACGAACTTCATCGTGAACAGCACCAGCAGCAGGAAGACGATGGCCTGAACGAACAGGGTCGCGTTGATACTCACGGCAACACCTTTCTAGAGTGGCGTTGAACGGAATTACTTCGGCAGGTTGGCAAGGAAGGTCGCGGCGAAGGGGTTGGCGAACGCGAACAGCAGGGCGATGGCCACACCGATCAGGAATGCCGCGTCGATCAGACCGGCCAAGATGAACATCTTGGTTTGCAGGTCGTTCATGAGTTCAGGCTGACGTGCCGACGATTCGAGGAACTT
>CAIQMJ010000022.1 GCA_903872875.1 uncultured Variovorax sp. | reverse complement strand
GCACTGCAGACCGCGCGCCTGAGCCTCGGCTACACGCAAGTGCGTGCGCCGGTCGCGGGCCGCATCGGCAGGCTCGAGGTGACGGTGGGCAACCTGGTGGCCGCCGGCCCCGGCGCGCCGGTGCTCACCACGCTGGTGTCGGTCAGCCCGATCTACGCGAGCTTCGACGCCGACGAGCAGATCGTCGGCAAGGCGCTCAAGGACCTGTCGGGCACCAGTGGCTCGCGTGGCGCGATCGACCGCATTCCGGTCCAGATGGGCACGGCAGCGGTCGACGGCACGCCGTTCGAAGGCCGGCTGCAGCTGATCGACAACCAGGTCGATGCCCGCAGCGGCACGGTGCGCGTGCGTGCCGCCTTCGACAACCAGGACGGTTCGTTGATTCCCGGCCAGTTCGCCCGCATCCGCATGGGCCAGGCGCACACGAGCAAGGTCGTGCTGGTGAGCGAGCGCGCGGTCGGCACCGACCAGAGCAAGAAGTTCGTCTTCGTCGTCAACGCCGACAACAAGGCCGAGTACCGCGAGGTCGCGCTCGGCGCGCCGGCCAACGGACTGCGCGTGGTCGCGAGCGGGCTGAAACCCGGCGAACGCGTGATCGTTAATGGCCTGCAGCACGTCCGCCCCGGTGCGCTGGTTGCGCCGCAGGTCGTGCCGATGGACGCCGCACTGGCCAAGGCACAGGCCACCACCAAGGTCGCCCTGAAATAAGCGGCGCTCTCCGCGCAGCCGTTCGCGAAAGCACATCATGAATCTATCCAAGTTCTTCATCGACCGGCCGATCTTTGCCGGCGTGCTGTCGGTGCTGATGGTCGTTGCCGGGCTGATCGCCCTGCGCGGCCTGCCGATCTCCGAATACCCCGAGGTCTCGCCGCCGTCGGTGGTGGTGCGCGCCCAGTACCCGGGCGCGAATCCGAAGGTGATTGCCGAGACTGTCGCCACGCCGCTCGAAGAGCAGATCAACGGCGTCGAGGGCATGCTCTACATGGGCAGCCAGGCGACCACCGACGGCGTGATGACGCTGACCGTCACCTTCAAGCTCGGAACCGATCCGGACAAGGCGCAGCAGCTCGTGCAGAACCGCGTGGCGCAGGCCGAGCCGCGGCTTCCCGAGGAGGTGCGCCGGCTGGGCATCACGACGATCAAGAGTGCACCCGACCTGACGATGGTCGTGCACATGGTGTCGCCGAACAACCGCTACGACATCAACTACCTGCGCAACTACGCGGTGCTCAACGTCAAGGACCGCCTCGCGCGCATCCAGGGCGTGGGCCAGGTGCAGATCTTCGGTGGCGGCGAGTACTCGATGCGCGTCTGGCTCGACCCGCAGAAGGTCGCGCAGCGCGGGCTCTCGGCCAGCGATGTGGTCGCGGCCATCCGCGGACAGAACATCCAGGCTGCGGCCGGCGTGGTCGGCGCGTCGCCGGGACTGTCGGGCGTCGACATGCAATTGTCGATCAACGCCCAGGGCCGCCTGCAGAGCGAAGAGGAATTTGGCGACATCATCGTGAAGAGCGGTACCGACGGCGCGGTCACACGGCTGCGCGACATCGGCCGGCTCGAACTCGGCGCGGCCGACTATTCGCTGCGCTCGCTGCTCAACAACGATGCGGCCGTCGGGATGGGCGTGTTCCAGGCACCGGGCTCGAACGCGCTCGACATCTCGCGCGACGTGCGCCAGACCATGGACGACATCGCGAAGAACATGCCCGAAGGCGTGGAATACCGCATCGCCTACGACCCGACGCAGTTCGTGCGTGCATCGATCGAATCGGTCATTCACACGCTGCTCGAAGCCATCGCGCTGGTGGTGCTGGTCGTGATCCTGTTCCTGCAGACCTGGCGCGCGTCGATCATCCCGCTGCTGGCCGTGCCGGTGTCGGTGGTCGGCACCTTCGCCGTGCTGCATGTGCTCGGCTTCTCGATCAATGCGCTGAGCCTGTTCGGGCTGGTGCTGGCGATCGGCATCGTGGTCGACGATGCGATCGTGGTGGTCGAGAACGTCGAGCGCAACATCGAGGCCGGCCTGACGCCGCGCGAAGCCACCTACAAGGCGATGCGCGAGGTGTCCGGGCCGATCATCGCGATCGCGCTGGTGCTCGTTGCCGTGTTCGTGCCGCTGGCCTTCATCAGCGGGCTGACCGGCCAGTTCTACCGCCAGTTCGCGGTAACCATCGCGATCTCGACCGTGATCTCGGCGATCAACTCGCTCACGCTGTCGCCCGCGCTGGCCGCCTTGCTGCTGCGCGGCCATGACCAGCCGAAGGACGCGCTGACGCGCGGCATGGACAAGACGCTCGGCTGGCTGTTCCGCGGCTTCAACAGGCTGTTCCATCGCGGTTCCGAGGCCTACAGCGGCGGCGTGAAGGGCGTGATCTCGCGCAAGACGCTGATGCTCGTCATCTACCTCGCGCTGATCGGTGTGACCTTCGGCCTGTTCAAGGCAGTGCCGAGCGGCTTCGTGCCGGCGCAGGACAAGCAGTACCTGATCGGCTTCGCGCAACTGCCCGACGGTGCCACGCTCGACCGCACGGAAGACGTGATCCACCGCATGGGCGAGATCGTGAAGAAGAACCCGAACGTCGAGGACGCCATCGCGTTCCCGGGCCTGTCGATCAACGGCTTCACCAACAGCTCGAATTCGGGCGTGGTGTTCGTCACGCTCAAGCCCTTCGACCAGCGCAAGCGCAAGGACCAGAGCGGCGGCGCCGTCGCGGGCCAGCTCAACCAGCAGTTCGGCGGCATCCAGGACGCCTTCATCGTGATGTTCCCGCCGCCGCCGGTGGCGGGGCTCGGCACCACGGGCGGCTTCAAGATGCAGATCGAGGACCGCGCGTCGCTCGGCTACGACCAGATGGACGCGGCGGTCAAGGCCTTCATGGCCAAGGCCTACCAGACGCCCGAACTGGCCGGCATGTTCACGAGCTGGCAGGTCAACGTGCCGCAGCT
>CAIQMJ010000021.1 GCA_903872875.1 uncultured Variovorax sp. | reverse complement strand
GTGTTCGCGGTCACGCAGCTGTCGCATTACCTGCTCGATCATCTGGACACGTCGGGCGCGCTGCAGACGCTGCTGATGTGGTTCGCCGTCTGGCTTGGATGGCAATACACCGCCTGGGTCACGAACTGGTTCAATCCGGCCGCACTGCCGATCCGGCTTGCGCTCTTCGCCATCATGCTGGTGGCGCTGGTCATGGCTTCGGCGTTGCCGCAGGCCTTTGGTGCACGTGGGCTGGTCTTTGCCACGTGCTATGCGCTGATTCAAGGCGGCAGATCCTTCTGGGTGCTGATCGCGCTGGGGCGGCGGAGCCCGCTGGCGCCCAACTTCCGGCGAATCCTGGCCTGGACCTGCATTGCGGCATTGTTCTGGATTGCCGGTGGCCTGGCGCAAGGGAGCGTGAGGCTGAGCCTGTGGGCCATTGCCGTCCTGTGCGAGTACATCTCACCGATGGTCGGCTTTGCCTTTCCCGGGCTCGGTCGTTCATCGACGGCCGAATGGACCATCGATGGCGGACATCTCGCGGAGCGTTGCCAGCTGTTCGTGATCGTTGCGCTTGGCGAGTCGGTGCTGGCCAGCGGCGTCGCCTTTGCGCACGCGAGCGAGTGGAATGCCAATGCCATTGCATCGATGCTGGTGACTTTTCTGGGCAGTTTGGCGATGTGGTGGATGTATTTCGACACCAGCAGCCGCGATGCCGCGCACGTGATCGAGCATTCCGCCGATCCGGGCCGGATCGGTGGCCGCTTTCACTACGTGCATGTGCTTCTCATCGCCGGAATCATCGTGTCGGCGGTGGCAGACGAGATCGTGATCGGACACGGCGACCATCACACCGAAATCCGGTACCTGGCCGCATTGCTGGGCGGTCCGGCGATCTATCTCTTTGGCAACGCACTGTTCAAGCGGGTGGTGTACGGGCGCATCCCGCTGTCCCATGTGGCCGGACTGGGCTTGCTCGCTCTTCTGTGGCCCTTGTCGTCCCATCGAACGATCGCCGAAGTGGGCGTGTGGACCACGGGCGTAATGATCATCGTGGCCGCATGGGAGGCCGTTTCGCGCCGTCGCATCGCCAGGCGCTCGGTTCATTGAGCACCGCCCGGGCATCGCTGCATCGGCCGAACCGTGCCGATGCGAAGGCCGCTCAGCGCTTCTTCTTCGACGGCGTTCCGCCACGCGGAGTGAGGGCGACCGGCGCTGCCGGCGTCTTGGACACGAGTCCCTTTCTGGCGGGCGCCTTTGCGCCAACGCCGCGCGGCGTCCCGGTGCTGGCGCGCACGGCCGCAGCCGCCTTCACCGGCAGGAATACCACCACCTGGAAGCCGCGCTGGAACGCATGGTTGGGCTTCACGTCGTTCCACTCGGCGACGTTCACGGGACTGAGCCGATAGCGGCGCGCGATGCTCGCAACGCTCTCGTTGCGGCCGGCCTTGACGAGGGTTCGGCGCGTGACGATCTCCGGCTGAAAGCTCAACTGCCCGGTGTCGGCGACCAGCGCGGCCACGTCTTCCTGGACGCGGGCGCCGCGGGGCACGATCAGCGTGGAGCCCGCCTTGATCAGCATGCGAGGCGGTATGTTGTTGATGGCGCGAAGGTCGGCTTCGCTCATGCCCGATCGCTGCGCAGCGGCCGCGACAGTCATCGTGCCGGGGACTGTCCATGCGGTCCAGCTTGCATACTGCCCCTGGCTATAGGCATCGAAGTTGCGCAGGAACACCGCTGCGTTGTCCCACGGCAAGAGGATCTGCGGCGTACCGGCGGCCAGCAGCACCGGCTTGTGTGCGGCGGGATTGAGGGCACGGAAGTCCTCGATGCGGACGTCTGCGAGCTTCGCCGCCAGGTCGACGTCGAGATCGCGCGTAAGCGTCACCGTCTGGAAATACGGGTGGTTGGCGATGACGGGCAGGTCCACGCCGAAAAGCTGTGGGTTGGCGACGATGTTCTTTACCGCCTGCAGCTTGGGCACGTACATGCGGGTTTCCGCCGGCATCGTGAGGTCGGCGTATCCGGTCGGAAGGCCGGCGCGTTCGTTCTTGGCGATCGCGCGGCTCACGCTGCCTTCGCCCCAGTTGTAGGCGGCCAGCGCGAGCTGCCAGTCGCCGAACAGGTTGTAGAGCTTCTGCAGGTAGTCGAGTGCGGCACGGGTCGAGGCCAGCACATCGCGGCGGTCGTCGCGGAAGATGTTTTGCTTCAGGTCGAAGTCCGTGCCGGTGGCCGGCATGAACTGCCACATGCCGGCGGCGCGAGCGCTCGACACGGCCTGCGGATTGAATGCACTCTCGATAAATGGGAGCAGCGCGAGCTCTGTCGGCATGTTGCGGCGTTCGAGCTCTTCGACGATGTGGAAGATGTACTTGTTGGAGCGCTCTGTCATGCGCTGGATGTAGTCGGGCCGGGTCGCATACCACTGTTCTCGATCGGTCACCAGGTCGCCCTGAAGGTCGGGCATCTTGAAGCCACGGCGAATGCGGTCCCACATGTCGGAGGGCGGCGCCAGGGTGAAGACACTGTGCGAGCCGGTCTCGCCGGAGACGATCGGCGTCAGGGAGCCATTGGGATAGACCGGCGCGGCGGTGCCGCGTGGCACCGGGACGGGGTAGGGCAGCGTACCGGCCGTCCTGTCGGCGGTCGAAGAGGCTGGAATGGATGTGCTGGTCGTCGTGCCCGCGCAGCCCGCCAGCAACAATGCGCCGACCAGGCAGAGAGCATTCAATAGTTTCATCGGAAGTCGTTTTTCCATTGGCGCAGGGCAGCGAACACCTCGGCTTCAGCCGCATCTGCGGGAAGGTCCGCGTGCGCACGCACGGCTTGAAGAACAGAGGCTTCGCGGCTGCGAAGAAAGGGATTGATCAGCCGTTCGACCGCGAGCTGCGTGGGCAGCGTCGGCTGATCGATGGCGCGCAAGGCTTGGCATCGCGCCGTGTACTGAGTCAGATCACTGTTGTCGGGTTCCACAGCCTGGGCAAAGCGCAGGTTAGAAAGTGTGTATTCGTGTGCGCAGCAAACCTGTGTGTCGCCAGGCAACGCCGCCAGCGCATCGAGCGATGCGAGCATCTGTGCCGGCGTGCCCTCGAACAGCCTGCCGCAACCGCCCGAGAACAAGGTGTCGCCGCAGAACACCAGCGGTGTCGCATGGCCGCCGCCGGAAGGGAGATAGAACGCGATGTGGCCCGCGGTATGGCCGGGGACGTCGAGGACATTGAATCGCAATCCCAACGCATCGACGTGATCCCCTTGCCTGAGCGGTGTACAGGGCTGCGGAATGCGCTCGCCGGCCGGTCCGAATACTGGCGCCGAGGTGGCCTCGCGCAGTGCCGCAACCCCGCCGGTGTGATCCGCATGATGGTGCGTGACTAGAATCGCGGCCAGTTGAAGATGGTCGCGCGCCAGTGCGTCGAACACCGGCTGGGCATCACCCGGGTCCACCACGATCGCGGCGGCCCGGTCGTGCAGCATCCAGATGTAGTTGTCGGTGAAGGCGGGCAGCGGAACGAGGGTCATGAGCGGTCAAATTATAGGTTTGCAGGATTGGTTCGAGACCCCGGCCGGGCGCTACCTGCTGGCCTGGGAGCAAACCCAGTTCGACCAGGCGGTCGCCGACGTGTTCGGCTATCACGCGCTGCAGCTCGGGTTGCCTGCGGTCGAGGCGCTGCGAACCAACCGGATGCCACACCGTTGGCTCGCGCTGGCCGATGCCGTGCCGGGACCTGGCGCGGCCCTTGTCACCGATTTCACTGCACTGCCTTTCTCCGCCAACAGTCTCGATCTGCTGGTGCTGCCGCATACGCTGGAGCTCAGCATGGATCCGCATGCGACCCTGCGCGAGGCCGAACGCGTGCTGGTGCCCGAAGGCCGGGTCGTGATCTGCGGCCTGAACCCCGCGAGCCTCTGGGGCATGCGACAGCGTCGTGGCCGGCTGTACCAGCGCGCAGGATTGGGCGAACCGTTCGTGCCAGGCACTGGGGACTTCATCGGGTACTGGCGCATGCGCGACTGGCTGCGCCTGCTCGGTTTCGAAGTGGAATCCGGCCGCTTCGGCGCCTACCGACCGGCGGTGCGCAGTGAGGCCTGGCTTGAACGCTTCAACTGGTTCGACGGTCTTGGCGAACGTTGGTGGCCGATCTTCGGTGCCGTCTATTTTCTGGTCGCCGTGAAGCGTGTGCGAGGCATGCGCCTGCTGAGTGCAGACTGGCGACGTGCGGCGCAGCGTGCCAGCGCGCCTGTACCCATTGCGGGTCGTGTACATCGTGATCCAAAGAAACAAACGAGTGAAGGAAGCGGGTTTTGACCGAGGTACAGATTTACACGGACGGCGCCTGCAAGGGCAATCCTGGCCCAGGCGGCTGGGGCGCATGGCTGAAGTCCGGGACGATGGAGAAGGAACTGTTCGGCGGCGAGCTGAATACGACCAACAACCGCATGGAACTGCAGGCCGTGATCGAGGGCCTCTCGGCGCTCAAACGTCCCTGCAAGATCACGCTCTACCTCGACAGCCAATACGTTCGGCAAGGCATCACGGAATGGATCCATGGCTGGAAGGCCAAAGGATGGCGCACCTCGACCAAACAGCCGGTGAAGAACGTCGAACTCTGGCAGCGGCTGGACAAATTGGTGCTCGAAGGCGGTCATCAGATCGACTGGCGCTGGGTCAGGGGCCACTCGGGCGATCCTGGCAACGAACGCGCCGACGCATTGGCCAACAAGGGTGTGGAGCGCGCGCTGGGGCGAATCTAGATCACGCCATCGAACATCATCACATCGACCTCGTCACCCGCTGCAACGTGGCCCTGGTCATGGTGCAGCACCACGAGCCCATTGGCGTCGACCATCGAGCTCAGTACGCCGGAGCCCTGGTTGCCTGCGATGCGTACCTCGGGCAGCGTGCCCGGCACCTGGCGCACGAAGCCGCGCTGGTATTCGGTACGGCCTGTCCTCTTGCGAATCGCGCCGACGCTGCGCGCGCGGAGCAACGGGATTGGCGCGGCGGCGGCTGCGTTGCAACCCATCATCTGCAGCAGCGCGGGGCGAACGAAGGCCAGGAAGCTCACCATCACGGCCACCGGATTGCCGGGCAGCCCGAACAGCACGGCAGCCTCGCCGGCCGGCGGCTGCGGAATGCGGGGAATGAGGCCGACGGCCATCGGTCGGCCGGGCCGCATCGCAACGCCCCAGAACGCCATGTCGCCGAGATGCCGCATCGCGGCCCGCATATGGTCTGCTTCGCCGACGCTCACACCGCCGCTGGTGATGACGGCATCCGCCGTGTCGGCTGCGTGGCGCAGTGCCGCTTCAAGTGCGATTCGGTCGTCGCGCACCACGCCGAGATCGATCACCTCGCAGCCCAGACGGGTCAACAGGCCGAACACGGTGTAGCGATTGCTGTCGTAGATGGCGCCCTGGCGTTGCGCGTCGCCCAGGCTGAGGATCTCGTCGCCGGTCGAAAAATACGCGACGCGCAATCGACGCAGCACGGGCGCCCTGGGCAGGCCGAGGCTCGCCAGCAGACCGAGCGCGGCCGGCGTGAGGCGATCGCCGCATCGCAGTGCGGGGCAGCCGCTGGTCAGGTCCTCGCCGGCCAGTCGCCGGTTGTCGCCGCGACGCACGGCTTTGGCCGCGAACCGCACGGCATCCCCGGCGACTGTGCAGAGCTCCTGCGGTACGACGGTGTCCAGTCCGGTGGGCATCATCGCGCCGGTCATGATCCTGATGGCGTCGCCCGGTGCTGCCTGACCTTGCCAGGCGGCGCCGGCCAGCGCAGTGCCGACCACGCGCAGCGTGATGTCGTCGCTCGAGCAGTCGAGCGCCGTGCCGTCGAACGCGAAGCCATCCATCGCGGAGTTGTCGTACGGCGGCACGTTGAAAGGAGAGATGACGTCCTGCGCGAGTACCCGGCCCAGCGCGTCAGCCAGCGACGCAAGGGACTGTTCCGCAATGGTCAAGGGCGCCACCAGTCGGGAGATGAAGGTCCCAACTTCGTTCACGCCGAGCGCATCCGGGTCGTAGGCCGCGAGCGTCGCGCTGATCTCGGCGCTGCGGATCATCGTCGGGCCGCGCGCTGCTCCAGCGACTGCAGCTGGGCAAGTGTGTTGGCGTTGAAGAAGGCATCGTCGGCATCGTCGGGCCGGTCGAAGCGTACGCGCACCGTTCGGTGTCCAGCCATCCATGCTCCGACCTTCCTGCGGCCATGTTCGACGAACCTGGTCAGGCTGTCGTGCAGCGTCGCCGACAGCAGGCAGAACACGGGCTGCTCGCGCCATGCGGCAGCGCCGTCGTCCTGGCGGTCCAGCGCCTCGGCCATTGCGATCTCGGCCCCATTCGTTTCCAGCGCGGCCGCCAACCGTACCGCAAGGTCGATCGGAAACAACGGCGTGTCGCACGGCACGCTCAGCAGATAGCGCGTGTCGCAGCGCGCAAGGCCTGCGAGGAGGCCGGCGAGTGGGCCTGCGTGGTCTCCAATCTCGTCAGGCCAGACTGGCACGCCGAACGCTGCATACGCCACGAGATTGCGATTGGCGTTGAGCACCACCTTGCCGACCTGCGGCGCGAGCCGTTGTGCGGCATGCAGTGCAAGCGGCGTGCCGATGAAGGGCTGCAGGCCCTTGTCGACACCACCCATGCGGCTGCCGCGGCCGCCGGCCAGCACGAGGCCCGTGATGTCGCTCGCCATGATCGTCATCCGCCGATGTAGCTCATTTCGACGCGGCGCGGCGCATTGGCGTCGCCGGGTATGGGCTCGCGCAACGCGCGCAGTTCGGAATACCGATCGCTGCGCCCCTGCCAGATCTGACCGATGCGGGACAGAAGTGCCGCGTCGTCGACTGGCGGCGTGCTGGCGTCGCCGCGCAGCAGCGGTCGCAGATCATGGCCGCCGCTTGCGAACAGACAGAGGTACAGCTTTCCCTCGGTCGACAACCTCGCGCGGCTGCAGTCGTGGCAGAAGGCCTGCGTCACGCTGCTGATCAGGCCGATCTCGCCACGGCCATCGGCATAGGCCCAGCGCTGCGCCGTTTCGCCGGACGCGCTTGGCTCCAGGGGCACGATCGGAAATTCGGCCGCGATACGGGCGATCACCTCCGCTGACGGCAGCACTTCGTCCATGCGCCAGCCGTTGGTGGCGCCGACATCCATGTATTCGATGAAGCGGAGCACGACGGCACCGCCGTAGTGGTCACGGAAGTACCGCGCCATCGGCAGGATCTCGGCGTCGTTCGTGCCGCGCTTGACGACCATGTTCACCTTGATCGGCCCAAGCCCGACGGCCAATGCGGCTTCGATGCCGGTCAGCACCTGTGCGACCGGAAAGTCGACATCGTTCATCCTTTGGAAGACCGCGTCGTCCAATCCATCGAGGCTGACCGTCAAGCGCTGCAGTCCCGCAGCTTTCAGGATTGCCGCCTTGCGCGCGAGCAGCGAGCCATTGGTTGTGAGCGTCAGGTCAAGAGGCGAGCCGTCGGTGGTCCGCAGCACGGCAAGCTGCGTCACCAGCGACTCGATGTTCTTGCGCAGCAATGGCTCTCCGCCCGTGAGCCGGATCTTGCGAACGCCATGCGCAGCGAACAATCGGGCCAGCCGCGCAATCTCTTCGAAGCTCAGCAGGGCGTTGTGGGGCAGGTAGCGGTAGTCCTTGTCGAAGACTTCCTTGGGCATGCAGTAGCTGCAGCGGAAGTTGCAGCGGTCGGTGACGCTGATGCGCAGATCGGTCAGCGGTCGGCCCAGCCGGTCGGCAAGATGGCCCGATGCGGGCACGCCCGATACCGCGGCAGGCGCCCGGGGGCGCGCGCGGCCTCTCGCGGCAAGGGGG
>CAIQMJ010000020.1 GCA_903872875.1 uncultured Variovorax sp. | reverse complement strand
GCCAGCACCAACAACCTGCAGATGAAGGGCGTGAATGCGGCGGCGTTGATGGAAGGCTCGGCCGACATCGCGCACGAGACGCAGAGCCTGCGCGTGGTGGTGGTGCCCGAGATCAATGCCGGCACCGCAGCGCTGGTCGCGACCGCGATCAACCCGGTGATCGGCCTGGGCACCTTCCTCGCGCAGGCGCTGCTGAGCAAGCCGTTGTCGGCCGCGACCACCCAGGAATTCATGATCGAAGGCACCTGGGCCGATCCGAAGATCGCCCGCGTACCGCGCAGCAACCTGCCGCCCGCCGGCCAGAACAACCCGAAGGAGATACCGCCATGAAAGTCGCCGCCATCCAGATGGTCTCGGCCATCGCGCGCGAAGCCAATCTCGCACGCGCCCACGCCCTGCTGGCCGAGGCCGCAGCCGCCGGCGCCGAGCTCGCTGTACTGCCCGAATACTTCTGCCTGATGGGCGCACGCGACACCGACAAGCTGGCGCTTCGCGAACGGCCGGGCGACGGCACGGTGCAGGGCTTCCTGGCCGACGCCGCGCGCGAGTTCGGTCTCTGGATCGTCGGCGGCACGCTGCCGATCGAGACAGCCGACGAGGAGCACGTGTTCAACAGTTCGCTGGCGTTTGCCCCGGACGGCCGCTGTGTGGCGCGCTACGACAAGATCCACCTCTTCTTCTTCGACAACGGCCGCGAGCGCTATGACGAACGCCGGGTGATCGCGCCGGGCAGCGAGCCCGTCGTGTTCGAGCTGCCGTCGCGGGACGGCCACCTGTGGCCGATCGGCATGTCGGTCTGCTACGACCTGCGCTTTCCCGAGCTCTATCGTGCACTGTCGCACCAGGGAGCCGAACTGCTGCTGGTGCCGAGTGCCTTCACGCGCACCACCGGTGCCGCACACTGGGAAGTGCTGCTGCGCGCCCGCGCGATCGAGAACCTCGCCTGGGTGGTCGCGCCAGCGCAAGGCGGCACGCATGAAAACGGCCGCCAGACCTGGGGGCAGTCGCTGATCGCCGACCCGTGGGGCACGGTGGTCGCCCAGCAGTCGAGCGACGAGGGCGTGGTGCTGTTCGAACTGGACGCCGCCCGCACGGCCGCCGCCCGCGCGCAGTTGCCGGCGCTGTCGCACCAGGTGCTCTGAACGACGTGTCGACGCCCGCGCCGCTTCACCGTCCGCCGCGCCGCCGGTTGCTGAAAGCCGCACTGGCCGACCTGCTGCCCGCATCCGTGCAACAGGCGCTGGCGCTGCTGCGTTCGGTCTGGCAGCGCTGGTTTCTCTGGGTGCTTCTGGCGGTGCTGGTGCTGGGGCTGCTCGTCACGGTGGTGTGGCTGGCCGGCCGCCATGAGGCCGAACAGGTCCAGGCGGCGCTCGATCGCGACACCGCCGACGCCGTGGCCGACCTGCGCAGCGGCCTGCAGCGCAACGTGCAGAGCCTGCAGGCGTTGCAGGCCGGCGGACTCGACAGCGACCGCTGGAGCACCGACGTCACCCCGCTGATGCGAGGCCATCGCGAATGGCTGCGGCTCGAGTGGCGGGACGCCGCGCTGCATACCGTGGCCGTGGCGGACACGCCCTACCACGTGAGGGTCTTCGACGAGGCATCCCGCAAGGCGGCGCAGGGCGAGATCGAGTCGGCCTGCGCCGATGCGGTCAAGCTCAACGCGGCGGCGTATTCGTCCAGCCACTACGTGCCTCAGCCCGACAACCGCGGGCTCGAAGTGATGGAGCTGTGCGTGCGCGCCGACGGTGGCGGCTACCTGGTCGCGAGCTACGCGCTGCGCGACATGCTGACCGAACTGGTCACACCCACGATGCGGCGCGGCCAGGAGGTGTCGCTGACCGAACCCGATGGCACGCGTCTCGCCTCGATCGGCACGGCGCGGCGTGCCGGCAGCCGCGTTTTCACGGCCCAGCAACCCGTCGAATTGCCTGGCGCGACGATGGTCCTGCGCGTCGATGGTTGGCGCGGCGCACCCGACGTGTTCCCCAACCTGCTGACCGGCCTGGTCACGGCCATGTCGATCGCGCTGGTCTCCGTGCTGGTGCTGCTGGCAAGCGACACGCGGCGCCGCCTGCGCGCCGAGAGCGAGCTTGCAGATACGCTGGCTTACCGCAAGGCGATGGAAGACTCCGTCATCACCGGCCTGCGCGCGCGCGACCTGCGCGGCCACACGACCTATGTCAACCCGGCGTTCTGCGAGATGGTCGGCTTCAGCGCCGAGGAACTCACCGCGGTGGAAGGCGCCTCGCCCTACTGGCCGACCGAACTCGCGCATGAGTACGAGAGGCGCCAGGCACTGCGCCAGGCGGGCGGCGTGCCACCGCGCGAGGGTTTCGAGTCGGTCTTCATGCGCAAGGACGGATCGCGTTTTCCGGTGCTGATCTTCGAAGCGCCGCTGATCAACGCACACGGTACGCAGACCGGCTGGATGAGCGCCTTCATCGACCTGAGCGAGCAGCGCCGCATCGAGGAGATCTCGCGGGCCAGCCAGGAGAGGCTGCAGGCCAGCGCACGGCTGGCCACGGTCGGCGAGATGGCGTCGCTGCTGAGCCATGAACTGACGCAGCCGCTGGCTGCGATCGCCAGCTACGCGAGCGGCTCGCTGAACCTCTTGCAGGACGGTGCAGACGCCCATCCCCACAGCGACGCGGCCCAGGTGGCGATGGCGGTGCGCCGCATCGCCGAACAGGCCGATCGCGCCGGGCAGGTGATCCGCAGCGTGCATGATTTCGTGCGCCGGCGCGACCGCACCCGCGAACCCGTGGCGCCGCAGGCACTGGTCGAGGCCGTGCTCCCGCTGGTGCGCCTGCAAGCGCGCAAGACCGGCGTGCGTATCGACGTGCTGATCGACGAAGGCCTGCCGCGCGTGTTCTGCGACCGCACGCTGGTCGAGCAGGTATTGCTGAACCTGGCCCGCAATGGGATGCAGGCGATGGACCTGCCGGAGCTCAGGTCGCGCGTACTGGTGCTGCGCGTGACGCGCTCGCCCGAGCCGCCGGCCGATGGCGTGGCGCCGGACGCCCGACGCTGGCTCGAATTCTGCGTGGCCGATGTCGGCAGCGGCATTGCCGACGAGGTGGCCGCCCAGTTGTTCACGCCTTTCTTCACCACCCGCGCCGACGGCATGGGACTCGGGCTGAGCCTGTGCCGGACCGTGGTCGAGCAGCACGGCGGTGCGCTCCTGTTCGAGCCGAACCATCCGCGCGGCACGGTGTTCCGCTTCACGCTGCCTGTGACATGACGAATCTATGCAACCCCTGATCGACGGCCTGATCTTCATCGTGGACGACGACGCCAGCGTGCGCGAAGCGCTGGCCTGGCTTCTGCGTTCGCGCCGCCTCGCGAGTGAACACTACGCCAGTGCCGAAGCCTTCGAACTGCGGCTGGCCGAAGAGCCGCAGCCGCAGCAGCCGCATTGCCTGCTGCTCGACGTGCGCATGCCGGGCACCAGCGGACTGGTGCTGTTCGACCGGCTGGCCGAACGCGGCCTGCTGGACGAGATGCCGGTGATCTTCCTGACCGGTCACGCCGACGTGCCGACCGCCGTCGACGCGGTGAAGCGCGGCGCATTCGACTTCTGCGAAAAGCCCTTCTCGGACAACGCGCTCGTCGATCGCATCGAACAGGCGCTCGGCGCATCGCTGCGCGCGATCGGTCGCCGACAGGCGCGCGAACTCCTGCATCGTCGCATCGAGGAGCTGACCGACCGCGAGCGCGACGTGATGCGGCTGGTGGTCGAGGGCCTGCCGAACAAGCTGATCGCCGACCAACTGGCGATCAGCGTGCGCACGGTGGAGGTCCACCGGGCGCGCGTGTTCGAGAAGATGGATGTCAGGTCGGCCGTGGAACTGGCCAACCTGTTGCGCACTGCCTAGCGGCGAGGCTGCGGCAGCTGCCGGATGATCAGCCCTGGCGCTCGCCGACGTAGATCTCGACGCGGCGGTTCTGGGCGCGGCCGGCATCGGAGCCGTTGTCCGCAACCGGTTCGCGCGAGCCGCGGCCTTCGATGCGGAACGCGGTCGACGGCACGCCGCGGGCGATCAGGTAGTCGCGCGTGCTGGCGGCGCGATCGACCGACAGCGGGTTGTTGATGGCGTCGGAGCCGGTGCTGTCGGTGTGGCCGATGATGCGCACTTCGGCGTTCGGGTTATTGCGCAGGCCGTTGGCGAACTGGTTCAGCACGGGAGCGAAGTTCGGCTTGATCGCCGAGCGGCCGGTGTCGAAGGACACGTCGCTCGGAATGGCGAGCTTCAATTCGTTGTTGGCCGTCTGCGTCACGTTGATGCCGGTGCCGCGGGTCGCGGCTTCCATCTCGCGCTTCTGGTTCTCCATGCGCTGCGACCAGAGATAGCCACCCAGTGCACCGACGCCAGCGCCGATGACGGCGCCCGTGCCGGCCCGGCCACCCGTCACGGCGCCGATGGCAGCACCACCCAGTGCGCCGGCGCCTGCGCCGATGCCGGTGTTGCGCTGCGTGTCGGTCATTCCGGCGCAGCCCGTCAGGAAGACGGCAAGCGCAGCCGTGGAGAGGACGAGTTTTTTCATGGTTGGCTCCTTGAGATCGATTGGGAAACATGCCGCATCGACCGTCCCGGAAGCCGGGCAGCGATGCAGCGCGTCGGCGGATTATCTCGGCCGAAATCGGTGGTCGACGTTGTCGCAGCCGTGTCCCGATGTAACGCGATCGACGGCATATGCCCGAAAATGCCCGCCGGCTCTCACCCAAGCGCTATCGATTCAGGAGCAGGCAACCGCCTCCCCACAGAAGGACGAGCGCTTGGCCGACAGCGGGTGCGCGCAGATCAGCCGCCTGGCGGGCGGTCCTTGTCTGAAGCATCGGTTCGCACCGAGGCATCGATGTCTGGCTGCACATCGTCGATCTCGCCACGGCGGCGCCCCGAGAACATGGTCCACCAGACGATGAGCACGAGCGCCGCAAGGGCGGCAAAGGCTTCAAGCAGAATCAGACCCATGAACAAAGCACTCCGGTGGCTGGTGGCGCTTGCGATCGTAGCAACGCTGGCCGCCTGCTCGACGGGGCCTCGCGCGCCCGAGACGCAGACCACGCCGCTCTCGGCACCCGCCGCCAGCATTCCCGTCGCACCCGGACCATTGACCGGCACCCTTACTCATCCCAAGAGCCGCTGGACGCCCGTATCCTGGGCCGAGTTGCCCGGCTTTGCGGACGACCCGTTGCATGAAGGCTGGATCGCGATGATCGCCAATTGCGCACGGCCCAATGCTGCCTTCGCGCCGCTGTGCCAGGAAGTGCGCCAGCTCGCCATCGCGGATGGCGACATGCAGCGCCAGTGGATGGTGGATCGCCTGCAGCCCTATCGCGTCGAGTCGCTGGCCGGCCAGAGCGAGGGCCAGCTCACGAGCTACTACGAACCGATCTACGAGGCATCCCGGCGGCCCAGCGCCCAGTTCAACGTGCCGCTCTATGCGCCGCCCGACGGGCTGGCGTCGCGACGCCCGTGGTTCACGCGCCAGCAGATCGAGACGCTGCCCGAGGCGCAGGCCGCGCTGCGCGGCCGCGAGATCGCCTGGATGGCCGACCCGGTCGACGCGATGATGCTGCACATCCAGGGCTCCGGCCGCCTGCAGATGACCGAGGCGGACGGCACCCGGCACCTGGTGCGCGTGGCCTTTGCCGGGACCAACGACCAGCCCTATCGAAGCATCCAGCAATGGCTGATCAGCCAGGGCTTTCCGCGTGTCAGCCGCTGGCCGGACGACACCAAGGCCTGGGTCGCGCAGAACCCGCAGCGCGTTCAGCAACTGATGTGGAGCAATCCGCGCTATGTGTTCTTCCGCGAAGAGGCGCTCAGCGATCTCGATGCGGCCTTCGGCCCGCGCGGCGCGCAGGGCGTCCCCTTGACGGCCGGCCGTTCGATCGCAGTCGACCGCGAGAGCATTCCCTACGGCACGCCTGTCTGGCTCGCCTCACCGGGACCAACGGTGCTTCTGCAGAAGCTGGTGGTCGCGCAGGACACCGGCAGTGCCATCCTCGGTGCTGTGCGTGCCGACTACTTCGCGGGCACTGGCATTGACGCGGGCCGCGTCGCTGCCACGGTGAATCAGCCGCTTCGAATGTGGGCGCTCTGGCCGAAATGAGGGCCTGAAGGCGCAGGCCCGAGCTGCGCCGGCCCTGCACATGCAGCATGGCGTCGCCGCCATGCGTCACAGCAACGTCATCGACGGTCCCTATGGTTCGGAACCTGACCGGATACTGACTTCGATGGGTATCCGGAATCAACCCCACGTTCTGGAAACCCCACATGTCCGACTCCGTTGCTCACAACGCTTCGCGCCGCCGCGCGCTCAAACTCTTCGGCGCCCCGCTGCTTCCCCTGGGCGGTACGGCCCTGCTGGCCGCTTGCGGCGGTGGAAATGACGGCGTGCCCGCCGCGCCGGCACCAGCCCCGGCGCCCGCTCCGGCACCAGCTCCCGCGCCTGCACCTGTCGCACCGAACTACGTGTCGACGACTTTCTCCAGCATGGCCGCGCCCAACCTGAGCAACCCCGCCGCCATGGCGACCACCACCATCGACTCGACGATGCGCGTCAGCTACGACGACGGCAGCATCCAGGAATACAAGCTGGCCTACCAGCCGTATTTCATGACGGGCGACATGGTGCCCAACGGCAGCGGCGGCACGATCCTGGCCGGCGGCTACGTCGACATCAACAACAAGCCGATCATCGATGCATCGGTCGCCGGCAAGGAACGCCAGTTCTTCTCGGACTGCCCCGACGGCTCGTCACTCATCCACCTCGACAACGCTTCGGTCAGCGGCGTCACGGGCAAGCCGGTGTTCGCGGTCGTCCAGTTCGAATACGCGACGAAGAACCTCGCGGGCACCAGCACCTACGGCACGCTGCCGTCACCCATCGCCGTGCTCACCCTTGACCAGAACCAGAGCACCGGCAAGCTGTCGCTGGTGAAGTACCACAACGTCGACATGTCGAGCGCACACGGCCTGTGGATCACCTGCGGCGCCAGCCTGTCGCCGTGGAACACCCATCTGTCGAGCGAGGAATACGAGCCCGACGCCCAGTTCATCGCGTCGAACGCCCAGTTCAAAGCCTACAGCGCCAACCTCTACGGTGACGAGACCAAGGCCAACCCGTATCATTACGGCCATCTGCCGGAAGTGACGGTGCATCCCGACGGCACCGGCAGCGTGAAGAAGCATTATT
>CAIQMJ010000019.1 GCA_903872875.1 uncultured Variovorax sp. | reverse complement strand
GCCCGGAACTCGGTGTCGATGCCGCCCTTGAGCTCGCGCAGTTCGCGTCGACGCGATTCGGACAGCGGGTCTTCACCCACGCGGATCACGCAGAGACCGAAGTCGCTGGTCACGATGTCCGCGTAGTTGTGCATCGCCGCGCGCAGCCGCTCGCGCCCGGTCAGGCCACGTTCGGCCGCGCCGCTGATGCACTCCCGCAGCGCGCCGAGCCCGCGGCGCACGCACTCGAAAAGGATCTCTTCCTTGTTGGAAACGTAGTGATAAAGCGTCGGCTTGGTGACGCCCAGACTCTGGGCGATGTCGTCCAGCGACGTGCCCTGGAACCCGCGCTGGGTGAACAGCCGAGCCGCCGCGACCAGCACCGCGTCACGCTTCGCGCTGCGCGGCTGCTGCTGTTCCCGATCGATCCGCCAAGGCGAATCCGCAAGCTGAGTACCCATTCGACTCCTCACCGAACTGGTTGCCCGAACAACGTCCGCCGTCCGGCGCGGCCCCAGTGCGGATGCGGGTTACCGGGCGGTAGACGACTTGACCGGAGCGAGTGTGGGCGTGCTTGCGGCGCCGTGCATGAGCGATTGCCCTAAGCTGCAGCGCAGCATCGATGGCGTCGAAAAGATGAGCCCGGCCGGACCGGGCGAGCCGCGTATGCAAGCGCCTTGGCGACCGCGATGCCCGCGCCGAAGCTCGCTGTCAAGCGAGCATGGCGCCCGAGCGCAAGGCGTCGGCGGCATCCCGCGCCACGCACGCCAATGCCGGCTCGCGGGCGTCGGCGGCCAGCCGTTCGAGCGCGCTGGCGGCAGCAGGCGGATCGGCATCGAAACCGCGCATGGCCTGAAGTGCCGCGTCGATGGCCGCGCGCCGGTCGGTGCCGGCTGGCAAGCCAGCGGCCATGGCCTGCAGCGCCACGATCGCATGGCCGAGATTGGCAGCAGCCAGCAGGCCCGCCGGCGCCTCGCCCTGGCGGCCGGCACGTTGCAGGTCGAGCATCAGCCGCAGGATGCGCCGCGACGATCGCGCATGCCAGTCGCCTGTCGGTCGGCTGTCGTCCAGCAGCCGCTGCAGATCGCGCCGGATGGCCCGGGCGAAGCCGCGCGACCGCTCGGCCGAACGGTCTGGCGCCAGCCAGAAGCCGAAGCCGACCAGCGCAGCAGCCAGCAACAAGGCGACGGCGCCATTGAGGATCTCCGCTGCGCCGGCTGCCGGCATGCCGGCCTGGCTGCCGAGCATGAAACACATGTTGGCGTCGAGCGCCGGCATCATCGTTCGGCGGCTGAACCGCGCGAAGGCGCCGAGCAGGATGAACGGCGCCACGCTCAGCACCAGCGTGCCGGTACCGTCGACATGGGGCTGGACCACGAAGCGATAGAAGGTGGCGAAGAGCACGCCCGCCAGCACGCCGGCAAGCAGCTTGGGTGCGACCACGCGCGGTGCCGCCAGCGAGCCGAGGACCATCGAGAAGATGCACACGCCCAGCGCGGCGAGTTCGCCTGCCGGCCAGCCCGAGGCGTAGCCGGTCGCCGCTGCGGCAAAGGTGGCGCCGCCCGAGACGAGACCGTGGGTACAGCCGCGTTGCCAGTCGCGGTGCGGCGCGAGTTGCGTCGCCTTCGGCCCGAACGACCGGGCATCTGCGCTGCGGGGCTCGGCCATCAGCGCCTGGCACGCGGCCACCAGTTGCGTCTCGGCCTCGGCCAGCCGCTGCACCGCATCCGCGTCGGCAGCACCGCGCGCTCGCCGTGCGCGCAGCGCGCTGCCCGCAGCCATCACCGCGATCGACGCGGAAATCAGCGCATTGCAGTGCCGCAGCCGGCGGTAGCCGTCGACCGAGCCGGCCGCGACCAGCCGCGCGTTGGCATCGACATCGCTCATGCCGGCCAGCGTGCGGCGTTCGAGTTCGGCGGTCTGCGTCGCGGCCACGCCGCCGGCCGCCTGCACGGCGAAGGCCTGCGCATCGGCCGCGAGCGACTGCACGCGGCGATAGAAATCCCCGCGGCGTGAATGCGGCGTGAAGAAGCCGGTGACCAGTGTCACGACGACCACGCCGATCAGCGTGCATTCGACCCGTGCCGCCGCCAGCGCCAGCATGTGTTCGGGTGCAGTGACCGACGGCAGCACCACCACCGCGGCGGTCATGCCGGCCATCATCGCGCCGTACGACAGCACGCCGCGGAAGACGTGCGTGAACGCCGCATTCAACGCGACCCAGATGCCGAGCAGCGCCAGCAGTGCATACGGATGGCCGGCAGACACGTGCAGCATGCCGAATCCGGCCGCCGCGCCGAGCACGGTTCCGACGATGCGGTAGAAGCCGCGCTCCAGCAGCAGCCCGCGCGCGGACTGCGCCACGACCCAGACCGGCATCGCGGCCCAATAGGCGTTGTGGACGTGCAGCATCGCGGCGATCGAGAAGGCAAGCAGCGCCGCCAGCGCCATGCGCAGCGCCTGCTGCACGCCACCGCGGTCGATCTGGAGGGTGGAACCCAGGGAGGAGGTCATCGGGCGGAACACGAAAAAGGCCGTACGAGCGCGGCCCGCAGCCTCAGATCGGCCTGGTCAGGTAGACGGCTTCGCGACCGACGATCGGCGTGTGCGTGGGCATGAAGATCGTGCAGTCGTCGCAGGGCGAACGGATTTCCTCGGTGCCGTTCATGGCGATGAGTTCACCCTTGGCGAAGGTCTCGAAGCCGATCAGCGGCCGGGTGAAGGCGAAGCTCGGGTCCTTGACCATGTGCGTCTGCAGCAGTTCGAAGCGTCGCTGCGGCGCGGGCGCCGGCCGTGCCGGGTCGGCGTCGATCAGGCCGAAATGCGCGAGGAAGTCGAGCGTCACGGCGGTCGCCAGATCGGCAGCCGACTGCTTGAAATGCTGGCCGCATTCGACCACGACCGCACCGCCCTTGCCTTCCGGATCGGCATGGTGGCCGTACTGGATCAACGGCGTGCCCGAACCCAGGCCGTTCGGCATCACCAGGTGCACCGGCGGCCGGCCGACCGCCAGCGCGACCTGCGCGTTGCGCTCGTAGGCCGGGTAGACCCAGAACGGCACCACGTCCTGGCTGGTCGAATGGATGTCGAGGATGTAGTCGGCCGCGTCGATCACCGGGCGCAGCACGCGCGCGCGGCGCAGCTCGGGGCTGTCTTCCGGGCCGTCGAGCAGCTCGGTCGACCAGATGCGGTTCATGTTGTGCACGATCTGGCGGCTGTCGACGGGCTTGGCCTGGTCGAAGGACTCGTAGGCCTCGACGTTCGAGAAGCTCACGGTCAGCGTGCCGATCTTCGGACGCACGCCGGTGTCGAGCAGGTGCGTGGCCGCGACCATCCCGCAGATCTCGTTGCCATGCGTCAGCGCATTGATCAGCACATGCGGGCCAGGCTTGCCGGATTCGAAGCGATGCACGTAGTCGATGCCGATGTTGCCCTCGCGGTAGGCGGACAGGTCGCGCGGGAGGACTTCGAAGCTGGGGAGGATCTGTGTCATGGGAAGGGGCGAAAACGGTCGGTTGGGGTGCGAAGTTTGCTACAGGCGCCCAGAAAAGGCCCGCAGTCGGACATCGCCGCGAAACGCCACACAAGCCGGCCGGTCTTCCGACACGCAGTGACATGCGGTGCGCATTAAATGGCGGCTGTTCAAAGAGATGAGGAAATTGCCATGCCCCAGTTCGCCACCATCGTCGGCCACGTCACCTACACCCCCGGCGACGGCCCGCCGCTAGAGATCCCCCTGGGCCGCGTCGAGGTCGAGCTCGCACCCGACAGCGCCACACTGAGCTGGGAAGCCGAAGCCGGCGTGCTCGGCCTGACGGCCATGCCGCGCACGCAGTTCGACGAGTATGTGGAGGCCGGGAAGATCGCGCTGTAGGCGCGGGTCCGGGCTGCGGCACTATTGCCGAAGCGCACAGCGCCTCAGTGCCCGCCGCCCAGGTAAGCAGCCTTCACCGCCGGGTCGCTGCGCAGCTTCTCGGCCGGTCCGTGCAATGAAATGCGACCGTTCTCCAGCACGTAGCCGTAGTCCGCGACGCCCAGCGCAGCCGCGGCGAACTGCTCGACCAGCAGCATCGTCACGCCCTCGCCCTTGAGCCGCTCGATGATGCGGAACACCTCGGCTACCAGGATCGGCGCCAAGCCCATCGAAGGCTCGTCGAGCAGCACCACTTCGGGGTTCAGCATCACGGCGCGCGCCATCGCCAGCATCTGCTGCTCGCCGCCCGACAGCGTGCCGGCCAGTTGGGTGCGGCGCTCCTTGAGCCGCGGGAACAGTTCCATCGCGCGCTCCAGGTCGCCCGCCACGTCGCCGCGCGGGCGGCTGCCGGTCAGCCGCGGGAAGGCGCCGAGCGTGAGGTTGTCGGTCACCGTCATCGTCGCGAAGACGCGCCGGCCCTCGGGCGAATGCGCGAGGCCGAGCTTGGCGATGTGGAAGGACTCGAGGCCGTCGATGCGCTTGCCGTTGAGCGTGATCTCGCCCGCGGTCGGCGCGATCATTCCGGACACCGCGCGCATGGTGGTCGTCTTGCCGGCGCCGTTGGAGCCGATCAGCGTCACGACCTTGCCCTTGGGCACCTCGATCGAGATGCCGTGCAGCACCTGCACCTTGCCGTAGCCGGCGGAGAGATTCTGGATGGTCAGCATGTGGCAGTCCTTGCTTCAGGCATGTGCCGGTTCGGTCGGCTCTGCGGCCTGGCCGCCGAGATAGGCCTCGATGACTTTTTCATCGGCTTGCACCGCGGCCGGCTCGCCTTCCGCGATCTTCTGGCCGAAGTCGAGCACCGAGACCGTGTCGCACATGCTCATCACGACGTCCATGTGGTGCTCGATCAGGATCACGGTCACGCCGTGCTCGCGGATCTTGCGGATGATCGCGATCAGCTCCTTGATGTCGGGTGCGGTGAGGCCGGCCGCAGGCTCGTCGAGCAGCAGCAGTTGCGGGTCGAGCGCCAGCGCGCGGGCGATTTCCAGCAGTCGCTGCTTGCCGTAGGGCAGGTTGCGCGCCTCCTCGGCCACGAACTCGGCGAGGCCGACGAACTTCAGCAGGCCCAGTGCCCGGTCGACCGCGGCATCGCTTTCGCGCCGGTAGCGCGGCGTGTGCAGGGCGACATCGAGCAGGTTGCTGCGGAAGCTGTGGTGCAAGCCGACCTGCACGTTCTGCAGCGCGGTCATCTCGCCGAACAGCTGCACGTTCTGGAAGGTGCGCGCGATGCCCGACAGCGCGATGTCCGACGAGGTGCGCCCGACCAGCGACCGGCCGCCGAAGGTGATGGCGCCGGCCGTCGGCACGTAGATGCCGGTCAGCACGTTCATCATCGTGCTCTTGCCCGAGCCGTTCGGGCCGATCAGCCCATGGATGGTGCCGCGCCGGATCGTCAGGTCGACGTTGTTCAGCGCCTTCAGCCCGCCGAACTGCATGAGCACGCCAGCCGCCTGCAGCACCTCGGCCGAGCCGCTGCCTTGCGCGGCGGTCGACACCGCGCTTGCCGCCGACAGCCCCGTGCCGAGCGTGTCCATCGACGGCGCGGCGCGGCGGATGTTGAAGGCCTTGCGCACGAAGCCGACGATGCCGTCCTGAAGGTAGTACACGACGAACAGCATGATCACCCCGAAGATCGAGAGCCGCCAGTCGGTCATGGTCTCGAGCCAGAAGGCGAGCGCCGCCAGCGCGATGCTGCCGGCCACCGGAATGGCCATCTGCGCCTGCGTGGCACGTCCGCGCCGCACCGCGACCACGGCCGTCACCGCCACCAGCACCGCGAGCACCACCGCCACGTAGCGGAACAGCACGACGTCGTCCAGCAGCTTGGGCAGCAGCACGATGATGGCCGCGCCGATCAACGAGCCGATGCGGCTCTTGCGCCCGCCCATGATCACGGCCAGCAGGAACAGCACCGTGAGCTCGAAGTTGTACGAGTTCGGCGAGATGTACTGCTCCGAGTACGCGTACAGGCAGCCCGCCAGCCCGGCGAAGCCGGCGCTGATCACGAAGGCATAGACCTTGTAGCGGTAGACCGACACGCCCATGCAGTCCGATGCGACCGGGCTGCCGCGCAGCGCCTCGAAGGCCCGGCCCAGGTGCGAGCGCAGGATGCGGTGCACGACCGCCAGCGCCAGCACCATCAGCACCGCCACAACCCAGTAGAACTCGCGCTCGTCGAGCTTGTGGCCGAAGAGCGTCGGCTTGTCGAGCTTGATGCCCATCGGGCCTTCGGTGAGGAAGCTCATCTCGTTGATGAGGATCTGGATGATGGTGCCGAAGGCCAGCGTCACCATCGCGAGATATGGCCCCGACACGCGCAGCGCCGGCAGCGCCAGCAGCGCACCGAAGCCGGCGGTGAACAGGATCGCGACCGGCACGGTGATCCAGAACGGCGCGGCCAGCTTGAACACCAGCACGCCGGCCGCATAGGCGCCTAGGCCGAACAGGCCGGCATGGCCGAGCGACACCTGGCCGGTGTAGCCGACCACGATGTCGAGCCCGAACAGCACGATCGCGTAGATCATGATGGTCTCGAGCAGGTGGATGTAGTACGGGTTGTCGATGCCGATCGGGAACAGCAGCAGCGCGGCGACGCCCGCAACGGCCAGCAGCAGGTGGCTGGTCTTCATCTTTTCGGATTGCAGGGCCACGTCGTCACACCTTCTTGATGGCGGTCTTGCCGAACAGACCCGCCGGCCGCACGGCCAGCACGATCAGCAGCAGCACGAGCCCGGGCACGTCCTTGTAGCCTGTGCTCAGGTAGAAGCCGGTGGTGGTCTCGGCAATGCCGAGGATGATCCCGCCGACCACGATGCCCATGCCGCTGGTCAGCCCGCCGATGATCGCCACCGCGAAGGCCTTGAGGCCGAGCACCGCGCCCATCGTCGCGCCGGTGAGCGTCAGCGGCGCGATCAGCACGCCGGCAAAGGCGGCCGTCATCGACGACAGCGCGTAAGAGAAGGTGATGACGAGCCCGGTGTTGATGCCCATCAGCTTGGCCGCGTCGCGGTCGTTGAAGGTCGCGACCACCGCCTTGCCGTAGATCGACCGGCGGTTGAACAGCTCGACCGCCAGCATCATGAGCAGCGCGCCGACCACCACCAGGATCTCCATCGGCAGCACGTTGGCGTTGAGGAACTTGAGCGGCGACTCCGGCAGCGGCGACGGGAACTTCAGGTCGTCGCGGCCCCAGACGTTCTCGGCCACG
>CAIQMJ010000018.1 GCA_903872875.1 uncultured Variovorax sp. | reverse complement strand
GGGGAACCAGCCGCGGTCCTCGGCGTCGGGAATCAGCGGATCGCCGCCCTCGCCCTTGAAGTATTCCTTGACGATCCACGGGCCCTTCACCAACAGGTCGCCGTAGGCCTTGCCGTCCCACGGCAGCTCCTGGTTGTTGCCGTCCACGATCTTCATGTCCACGCCGAAGATCGCGCGGCCCTGCTTCATGCGGATGGCGGTCTGCTCCTCGGACGACAGCGCAAGGTGCTTGTTCTTCAGCGTGCACAGCGTGCCCAGCGGGCTCATCTCGGTCATGCCCCAGGCATGCAGCACCTCGACGCCGTACTGCTCCTGGAAGGCGCGGATCATCGCCGGCGGACAGGCCGAGCCGCCGATCACGGTGCGCTTGAGCGTGGAGAACTTCAGGCCGTGGGTCTGCGCGTGGCCGAGCAGCATCTGCCAGACCGTCGGCACGCCAGCGGCGAAGCTGACCTTCTCGGACTCGATCAGCTCGAACACCGACTTGCCATCCATCGCGGGACCCGGGAACACGAGCTTGGCGCCCGCCAGCGCGGCCGAGTACGGGATGCCCCACGCGTTGACGTGGAACATCGGCACCACCGGCAGCACGGAGTCGCGCGCCGACAGGCACATCACGTCGGGCAACGCCGCCGCGTACGCGTGCAGCAGCGTGGAGCGGTGGCTGTAGAGCGCGGCCTTCGGGTTGCCGGTGGTGCCGCTCGTGTAGCACATGCTCGACGCCGAGTTCTCGTCGAAGCTGGGCCAGGCGTAGACCGTCGGCTGCGCGCCGATCCAGGTCTCGTAGCTGACCAGGTTCGGGACGCCGCTGTCGACCGGCAGGCGGTCGGCGTCGCACATCGCGATCCACTTCTTCACGGTCGGGCAGCGCGCGTGCACGGCCTGCACCAGCGGCAGGAAGCTCAGGTCGAAGCACAGGATCTGATCTTCGGCATGGTTGACGATCCAGGCGATCTGGTCGGGGTGCAGGCGCGGATTGACGGTGTGCAGCACACGGCCGGAGCCGCTCACGCCGTAGTAGAGCTCCAGATGCCGATAGCCGTTCCAGGCCAGCGTTGCAACGCGGTCGCTGAACAGCAGGTTCTCGCCTTCCAGCGCATTGGCGATCTGGCGCGCGCGCGCCGCAACGTCGGTCCAGGTGTAGCGATGGATGTCGCCTTCGACTCGCCGCGAGACGATCTCGGCGTCGCCATGGTGGCGCTCGGCGAATTCGATCAGCGACGAAATCAGCAGCGGTTGGTCTTGCATCAAACCCAGCATGGGCATTTCCTTCGAATGAAAAATGGGAACGGCGCAGCGCAATGACTCCCCAAATCATTGCGCGCCAGCGCCGAAGTATTGCGCAGTGCAACAAAAGTCACGATGCGGGAATGCCCGTAAGCGACAGGGTGGCACAGGCGCTGCGGGACAATCGGGCCGATGAGTTCGTCCCACGACCCCGCCCCGGCCGCCCAGACCACGCCGCAACCGCCCGCCATGGGCCTGGAATGGCGCAACGGCTTCGCCGACCTCGGTCCCGCGTTCCATACGCGCCTGCGTCCCACGCCGCTGCCGTCGCCCTACTGGATCGGCCGCAGCGAGCGCGTCGCGCGCGAGTTCGGCCTGGCCGCGGACTGGTTCGCGTCGGCCGAGGCGCTCGAAGTGCTGACCGGCAACGCCGGCCTGCCCGGCGGCGACGCGCTGGCCAGTGTCTACAGCGGCCATCAGTTCGGTGTCTGGGCCGGGCAGCTCGGCGATGGCCGCGCCATCCTGCTGGGCGAAACCGCGCAGGGGCTCGAACTCCAGCTCAAGGGCGCCGGCCGGACGCCCTACTCCCGCGGCGGCGACGGCCGTGCAGTGCTGCGTTCCAGCATCCGCGAGTTCCTCTGCAGCGAGGCGATGCACGGCCTGGGCATCCCGACCACGCGTGCACTCAGCGCGACCGGCTCCGATCGTGGTGTACAACGCGAGACGCTCGAAACCGCAGCCGTGGTGGCGCGGGTCGCGCCGAGCTTCATCCGCTTTGGCCATTTCGAGCATTTCGCGGCGAACCAGATGGACGACGAACTTCGCACGCTCGCCGACTACGTGATCGACCGCTACTACCCGGCCTGCCGGCACACCGAGCGCTTCGGCGGCAACGCGTACGCCGCGCTGCTGGAGGCCGTGAGCGAACGCACTGCAGCGCTCCTCGCCCGATGGCAGGCCGTGGGCTTCTGCCACGGCGTGATGAACACCGACAACATGAGCATCCTCGGGCTCACGATCGACTACGGTCCGTTCCAGTTCCTCGACGGCTTCGACCCGCGCCACATCTGCAACCACAGCGACACCAACGGCCGCTACGCTTACAACCAGCAGCCCAACGTCGCCTACTGGAACCTGTATGCGCTCGGCCAGGCGCTGCTGCCGCTGATCGGCGAGCAGGAGGTGGCGGTTGCGGCGCTGGAATCCTACCGATCGGTATTTCCGCGCGAGTTCGAAGGGCGGATGCGCGCCAAGCTCGGCCTGGCGGACGCGCGCGAGGGTGATCGGCTGCTGATCGACGACGTGCTCAAGCTGCTCGCAGCCGAACGCACCGACTGGACCATTTTCTGGCGCCGCCTGTCGCATGCGGTGCGCAGCGGCGACTTCGCACCCGTGACCGACCTGTTCATCGACCGCACCGGCATCGACGCCTGGCTGCCGCGCCTTGCGGACCGTCTCGGCGGCACGCAGGACGCCGTCGCGGGCGAAACCATGCTGCGCACCAATCCGAAGTTCGTGCTGCGGAACCACCTGGGCCAGCAAGCGATCGAAGCCGCGCAGCGCAAGGACTTCTCCGGCGTCGCAACCTTGCTGAATCTGCTCGAAACCCCATTTGACGAACATGCCGGCCACGACGCCTACGCCGGCTTCCCGCCCGACTGGGCTTCCACGATCGAAATCAGCTGCTCATCATGACCTCTTCCTTCACCCCCAAAGTTCAGAAGACCGAAGCCGAGTGGAAGGCCGTGCTGGCCGAAAAAGGCGCCGAACGCGCCGCTTTCGAAGTCACGCGCCATGCGGCGACCGAACGGCCGTTCACCGGCAAGTACGAAGCCCACTGGGCCGACGGCACCTACCGCTGCGTCTGCTGCGGCGCCAAGCTGTTCGAGTCGGGCACCAAGTTCGACGCGGGCTGCGGCTGGCCGAGCTTCTCCGAAGAAGCCGTGCCCGGCGCGATCACCAACATCGTCGACCGCTCGCACGGCATGGTGCGCACCGAGAACGTCTGCAGCAATTGCGGCGCACATCTGGGCCACGTGTTCCCGGACGGCCCGACGCCGACCGGGTTACGCTACTGCATGAATTCCGCCTCGCTGGCCTTCGAAGGCAGCAAGGACTGACGGTACCGTCTCTCGACATCCATCGCCTCCTTCCCGCCGCCGCATGAAACTGATCCTCGACTTCTTCCCCATCCTGCTGTTCTTCGGCGCCTACAAGTTCGCGGATATCTACGTCGCGACCGGCGTGCTGATGGCCGCAACCGTGGTCCAGATGGCGATCACCTATGCCATGGAACGCAAGCTGCAGACCATGCAGAAGGCGACGCTGGTGCTGATCCTGCTGTTCGGCACGCTGACGCTGGTGCTGCACGACGACCGCTTCATCAAGTGGAAGCCGACGGTGCTGTACGGCGCAATGGCGGTCGCGCTCGCGGTGGCGCTCTGGGGCTTCCGGAAGAACTTCCTGCAGGTGATGCTCGGCGCGCAACTGCAACTGCCGGCGCGCATATGGACGCACCTGAACCTCGCGTGGATCGCCTACTGCGTGTTCATGTCGGCGATCAATGCCTATGTGGCGATGTACTTCAGCACCGAGGCCTGGGTCAACTTCAAGCTGTGGGGCTACGCGTTCCCGATCGTCTTCCTGCTCGCGCAGGGCCTGTACATCGCGCCACATCTCAAGTCGGACGACACGCCAGCTGCATGAACCTCCCGACCGCCTCCCAACTCGATGCCGTGCTGCGTGAGAAGTTGCAGCCCACGCAGCTCGAAGTGCTCGATGAAAGCGCGGCACACGCCGGCCACTCGGGTGCAGGTACGGAAGGCTACGGCACCCATTTCCGGGTGCGCGTCGCCTCCCCGCTTTTCGACGGGAAGCCCCGCGTGGCGCGGCATCGGCTTGTGTATGATGCGCTCCAGTTTTTCATCGCCCAAGGCGTTCACGCCATCGCCATCGAAACGCTCTGACGCCCATTCCTGTCGTCCGACGGACGCGCAGGACAACGTCTTTCACCCCCGCGCGCCCAGCGCCATCACTCTCAAGTCCTGAGGACTTTCCAATGAAACAACCCATCCTGAAGACCCTTGCGGTCGCCACCGTGCTGTCCGTCGCCTCGTTCGGCGCCCTGGCGCAGAACGTTGCCATCGTCAACGGCAAAGCGGTCCCCAAGGCCCGCATGGAAGTGCTGGCGCAGCAGCTCGCGGCTGCCGGCCGCCCGGTGACACCGGAGATGGAAGGCCAGTTGCGCGAAGAAGTGGTCGCGCGTGAAGTGTTCATGCAGGAAGCCCAGAAACAGGGCCTGGACGCCACGGACGACTACAGGAACCAGCTCGAACTCGCACGTCAGGCGATCCTGATCCGCACGCTGTTCGACAACTACCGGAAGGCCAATCCGGTGACCGACGCCGAGGTGCAGGCCGAGTACGACAAGTTCGTCGCCGCCAACGGCAGCCAGGAATACAAGGCGCGCCACATCCTCGTCGAGACGGAAGATCAGGCGAAGAAGATCCTGGCCGACCTGAAGAAGGGCGCGAAGTTCGAGGACATCGCAAAGAAGGAATCGAAGGACCCGGGTTCGGGCGCCAACGGAGGCGATCTCGACTGGGCCAATCCCGCCAGCTTCGTGCCCGAGTTCTCGCAGGCGATGGTGAAACTGAAGGCCGGCGAGACCACGCCGGAGCCCGTCAAGACGCAGTTCGGCTATCACATCATCCGCGTCGACGAGATCCGCGCGA
Source organism: uncultured Variovorax sp. (assembly GCA_903872875.1). Lineage (GTDB taxonomy): Bacteria > Pseudomonadota > Gammaproteobacteria > Burkholderiales > Burkholderiaceae_C > Variovorax. The sequence continues at coordinate 2,314 of CAIQMJ010000018.1, read as the reverse complement.
CGCAAATGCCGAAGCTCGAAGAAGTGAAGCCGCAAGTGCTGCAGCAACTTCAACAGCAGAAGCTGCAGAAGTTCCAGGAAGAGCTTCGGGCGAAGGCCAAGGTGGAGTGATCGCCCCCCCCCAGGCTTCGCGCACTGCGTGCCGCTTTCGCCCCCCTTCCGGGGGCGACACCTGCACCCCGGCAAAGCCGGTTCTATGTGTCTCTGGATGACGGTTCACACAGCAGGTGGAGTATGAAAAAAGCGGCCTTGGCCGCTTTTTTCATGCCCAGACGATTGAGCGCATCGAGATGGAGGCCGACTGGAAGTCGGCATTGAAGAAGCGCGGCGTGTCCTTGGCGTCCACCGCACCGGCAGCATGAAGCAGCGGCAGATAGTGGTCGTGTGTGGGATGCGCCTGCCTGGCGACCGCACCCAGCGACTGGAAGCGCTGCAGCGACCCAAGATCGCCGCGAGTCAACTGGTCGGCAACGATGCGATCGAACTCGATGGCCCAGTCATAGGCCTGGTTCGGCGCCGTGCCGCGTCGCGAGACACGGAGGTTGTGAACGATGTTGCCGCTGCCGACGATCAGCACGCCACGCTCGCGCAGCACCTTCAACTGCTGGCCGACCATGTAGTGCTCTGCCGGCGAACGGCCATAGTCCATGCCCAGCTGCAGCAACGGGATATCGGCCTTCGGGAACATCGGCTTCAGCACCGACCAAGTGCCATGGTCGAAGCCCCATTCCTCCTTGTCCAAACCGAGGGCCGTGCCACTCATCGGCTGGCGTACGAACTGCGCGATCTCGGAAGCCGCGGCAGGCGCGCCCGGCGCCGGATATTGCTGATCGAACAACTCCTGCGGAAAGCCGCCGAAGTCATGGATCGTCTTCGGCTTGGCCATGCCGGTCAGGTACCAGCCGCCCTGCGTGAGCCAATGCGCAGAGACGCAGAGGATCAGTTGCGGCGCGGGGTACTTCGCGCCGAACTCGGCACCCAGAGCCTGCCAGCTTCGGCGGTAGGCGTTGTCGCCGACCGCATTCATCGGACTGCCGTGACCGACGAACAGCACCGGCATCCGCGGCGACTTCTTCAGCACACGAAAAGGTTCGGCCGCCAGCACATCGGCCAGCGGAAGGACGGCGCCCAGGGCACCCACGAAGTCGCGACGATTCAGCATGAGCCGATCATTGAGCATGCGGCGTGCCACCGCGCGCCGAACCTGCGCGTGCGATGCGCAGGAAGGTGCGCAAGCGCAAGCAAACCGACCGAAACCTGCGTCAGCCGACCCATCGGCGCGCATTGCGCCAGATCTGCATCCACGGGCTGAACCCACTCTTGTCGCCTGTCGTCCAACTCATCTGGATGTTCCGGAACACACGTTCGGGATGCGGCATCACCGCGGTGAACCGGCCGTCGGCCGTCGTGACGGAGGTCAGCCCACCGGCGCTGCCGTTCGGATTGAACGGGTACTGCTCGGTCGGCTGGCCATGGTTGTCGACATAGCGCATCGCCGCGATCGCCTGGGAGGCATCGCCACGGTGCTTGAAGTTCGCATAGCCCTCGCCATGCGCCACCGCGATCGGCAGCCGGCTGCCGGCCAGACCGCCGAAGAAGATGCTGGGCGATTCGAGCACCTCGACCATCGACAGGCGCGCCTCGAAGCGCTCGCTCTGGTTGGTGGTGAAGCGCGGCCAGGCTTCGGCGCCGGGGATGATGTCGGCCAGCTCGGCGAACATCTGGCAGCCGTTGCACACGCCGAGCCCGAAGGTGTCGGCGCGGCCGAAGAAGGCCTGGAACTGAGCCGACAGCGCGGGGTTGAAGGTGATGCTCCGCGCCCAGCCGATGCCGGCGCCCAGCGTGTCGCCGTAGCTGAATCCGCCGCAGGCGACCACGCCCTTGAATTGGGCCAGGTCGGCACGGCCGGACTGCAGGTCGGTCATGTGGACGTCGTGCGCCTCGAAGCCGGCCTCGGTGAACGCATAGGCCATCTCGACATGCGAGTTGACGCCCTGCTCGCGCAGGATCGCGACCTTGGGCCGCGCCTGCAGGATCGCCGGAGCCTGGATGTCGCGGCCGGCGCCTTCCGGCAGGACAATGTGCATTCCGGGGTCCGACGGCACGCCGGCAGCTGCATGCTCGGCATCTGCGCAGACCGGGTTGTCGCGTTCACGCGCAATCTTCCAGCTGACCGAATCCCAGACCTGGTGCAGGTCGTGCAGGCTGGCGCTGAACACCGACTTGGCATCGCGCCAGACTTCGATCTTGCCCTTGCCGGCGTCCATCGTCGAAGCATCCGGCCGTGTCTTGCCGACGAAGTGGCTGTGCGCGCT
>CAIQMJ010000017.1 GCA_903872875.1 uncultured Variovorax sp. | reverse complement strand
GTGGACAGGCTTAATCAGCGTACCGTATTTGTAGGAGCCCTGCAGCCACGTGGAGATCGGATGGCCGTGCTTGGCCTTTAGCGACACCTTGAGGTGCTCGGCCAATTCGTTCCATCTGGTCTGCAAGAACTCGCGCTGCTGGGTCGTGGGGCTGACGCGGCTGATCAGGGTCTGTTCGCCGGCGCCATCGAACAGCGAGCTGGCGCGGCCCATTTCAGCCGCCCCGCACCAGAGTCATCTGGGGTTTGTGCGCCAGGAACGGCGCCAGATTCGTGTTGAGGATGTCGCTTGCGGCCTTCTTGCCCAGGGCCATCAGCGTGCGCCGCGCGGCCTCGGTGGCGACGTCTAGGCCAAGATCCTTAGCCTGCTCGTTCGACGGGAGCGCGTCCAGGCGGAAGTACCGATCCTTCAGTTTGTGCTGCATCAGCTGATCCACAAGCTGCTGCTGCGACGAGATCGTGACGGAGAACAGACGGTTATCGTCCATCCAGCCCTGTATGCCCAATTCCCGGCCGGTCTCGAAGGACAGCGAATACATGTTAGTGGTCGTGCCGACGCTGAGGATGCGGACGGCGGTGCTAGGCACGTCGAAGAAGTGCTCAGCCTCGTGAAGGGCCAGAAGATCCGGCGCATTGGCGTACAGGCCGCCGTCGGCGTAGCGCTGGCCATCGACTTCCGCCAGTTCGAAGAACGTCGGCGCGGCCGAGGTGGCCAGGGCCACGTCCACAACCTTGTATTTCCAGTCGCGCGTCCATTCCGCCTTGTGCCGGGTCTTGAAGACCTGTGGCTTGCCGCTGGTGACATTAACCGCGGGAATGCCGACGGCGTGTATGGCGTCGTTGAGCGTGGCGTCCTCAGGAATGAGGCTCGTGATCACCTCGCGCAGCGCCTGTGACTTGTATCGTGGCCGATCCCAGTGTTGATAGATGTCCAGAGCCTTGGCGACCTTGCCCTTGGGTTTCTCGCGCGAAGGAAAGATCTTCTCCCCCGACTGCTCGAAGGCCTGTACAACCTTCAGCATAGGGACTTCGAACGCCACGGCCAGCGCGATGATGCCGCCGATCGAGGTGCCATACGAGAGGTCAAACCGACGGCCGATGGGTTCGCCGATGTGATCTTCCATCTCCTGCAGTGCCCGCGCCGTAAAAAGGCCTCTGTAGCCTCCTCCGGTCATTGCCAGCGCCTGAAAAGGCCACTCTTCGGTCCACGCCATACGCCCCCCCCGCATCTAGATTTTGAAGGGTGAGGATACCAATCAACCGGTGTGCGCGCGATCACTTCAAGCATCTTTCGTCGCACTCGTCCGGATTTCTGTCGCTGCTGACTGATGCGACGGGTCTGGGCGGCACTTCGGCCGCAAATGCCGCGCGCTATCGAACATCCGGTCGCGGCGGTAGTGGTCAGTAGGGCCGCCGCCAGCGAATGACTCGGATCAGCCTGATTCAGACCTGACTTGATTCGGGTCTACCCGACGCATGGCAATGCCCTTCCTGCCTGCAGCGCAATGGCCCAATGCAGAGTGCTGATACGTGCCAGTCGAGTGCGCCCAATCTCATAGTCAATTGAACGGATTGGCGGCGAGTCTGCCGGACTCAATGATCAGCCAAGCCCCCTACCACGGGTCGGTGGCAGTCCGAACGGTATGTGACCTAGTGCGCTTCGGTTCTGCAAGGTAGATTTTTGGGGATCTGATGTTTGCCAGCGGAGGAGTCATGCCTACGCCGAGTAACTCCGATTGGCACGGGGCCCTGGTCCGGTCGGTCAAGTAGATGTGGCGCGT
>CAIQMJ010000016.1 GCA_903872875.1 uncultured Variovorax sp. | reverse complement strand
TCAGCACCTCTGGCTCAACACCCACCAGCGCGGCCAAAAGCTGCCGCGCGCCGTCAAGGGCGAAGGCGTTTTCGTCATCGACGAGACGGGCAAGCGCTATCTGGACGGGTCGGCCGGCCCTGCGCTGTTCTGCGTCGGCCACGGCAACCGCGAGGTGATCGAGGCGATCAAGGCGCAGTACGACAACCTGCAGTTCGGCTACACGTCGGACTTCAGCAGCGACGCGATCGAAGGCCTGGCCGAGATCGTCACGCGCCAGGCCGGCGGCACGATGAACCGCGTGATGTTCGGCTCGGGCGGCTCCGAAGCCACCGAGACTGCGATCAAGGTCGCTCTGCACTATCAGATGGCGCGCGGCTGCTCGGGCCGCACGCAGTTCATCTCGCGCCGCCAGTCCTGGCACGGCTACACGATGGGCGCGCTGTCGCTGTCGGGCCATCCGGCGCGGCGCAGGCCCTTCGTGTCGGCGCTGATGCCGGTCACGCACGTGTCGCCCGCCAACGCGTACCGCCCGCCCGTCGGCGCCGACCAGGCGATGGGGGAAGAAGCACTGTCGGTCTGGCTCGCGGCCGAGCTGGAACGCGAGATCCTGCGCATCGGCGCGGAGCGGGTCGCGGCCTTCTTCTTCGAGCCGATCGTCGGCGCCGCCGGTGGTGCGGTGCCCGCGCCGGCCGGCTATGCGAAGCGCATCCAGGACGTCTGCCGCCGCTATGGCGTGCTGATGATCGCGGACGAGGTGATGTGTGGCGTCGGCCGCAGCGGCACCTGGCGCGCGCTGGCGCACGACGGCGTCGAGCCCGACGTGATGTACACCGCCAAGGGCCTGGCCGGCGGCTATGCGCCGCTGGGCGCGGTGATCCTCACCGACCACGTGTACGAGACCATCACCGAACGCTTCGGTACGGTCGGCACGTCGGGCCACACCTACTCCGGCCACACGGCCGCCTGCGCTGCGGGCCTGGCGGTGCAGAAGATCATCGAACGCGACGGCCTGGTCGCCAAGTGCGCGACCGACGGGGACTACCTCAAGCAGGCGCTGGTGAATGCCTTCGGCGAGCACCCGCACATCGGCGACATCCGCGGCCGCGGCATGTTCGTGGCGATCGAGCTGGTAAAGGACCGCGCGACCAAGGAACCCTTCGCGCCCGAGCTGCTGCTCGCCAAGAAGATTCGCGACGCCGCCTACGACCTCGGCCTGCTGTGCTACCCGTCCGCCGGCACTGCCGACGGCTACCGCGGCGACCACGTGCTGCTGTCGCCGCCCTACACCATCTCACGCGCCGAGATCGACCAGATGGTCGACCTGCTGGCCACGTCGCTGCGCCAGGTGCTGTCGCCGGTCACCGGCGCGCGCTGACACACACGCACCCCCACACCCAAGGAAACCCATGTCCCAATGGAAAGTCGGTGTCGACATCGGCGGCACCTTCACCGACGTCGTCGCCATCCACAGCTCCGGCGCGGTGCGCGACGGCAAGACGCTGACCGTGCCGCGCGACCCGCTCGCCGGCCTGCAGAACGCACTGAAGACGGTCGGCCTCGAATGGAGCGAAGTGTCCGACCTGATGCACGGCACCACGATGGTGACCAACAGCCTGGTCGAAGGAAAGCTCGCGCGCGTCGCACTCATCACCACGCAGGGCTTCGAGGACGTGCTGCAGGTCGCACGCGCCAGCCGCCGCCATCTCTACAGCCTGGACACCCCACCGCGGCCGACGCCCGACGTGCCGCGCGCACTGTGTTGCGGCGTGGCCGAGCGCATCACCCACACCGGCGAGGTCTCGCTGCCGCTGGACGACGCCGAGATCGCGCGCATCGTGGCCTGGGTGCAGGCCGCCGACGTGCAGGCGGTGGCTGTGTGCCTGCTGCATGCGTACATCAACCCGGCGCATGAAATCCGCCTGGGCGAGGCGCTGCGCAAGGTCTGCGGCTTCGTCAGCACGTCGCACGAGGTGTCGCCCGAAGCGCGCGAGTACGAGCGCACCGTGTCGACCGTGCTCAACGCGGCGGTGATGCCGAGCGCCTCCGCCTACCTCGACAAACTGTCGGCCGCGGTGCCGTCGACCACCAACGTCGGCCTGTTCCATTCGGCCGGTGGCATGGCCGCGCCGGAAACGTTGCGCACCCATCCGCTGACACTGGCGTTGTCCGGCCCGGCCGCCGGCGCAGCCGCCACCGCGGCGGTCTGCCGCACGCTGGGCATTCCCTACGGCCTGGGCTTCGACATGGGCGGCACGACCACCGACGTCTGCCTGGTGTCGGACGGCGCGGCCGAAGTGTCGAACAGCCGCAGTCTCGGCGGCCGGCCGATCCGGCAGCCGATGGTGGCGGTCGAGTCGGTCGGCGCGGGCGGCGGCTCGATCGTGAAGATCGTCGGCAGCCTGCTGTCGATCGGCCCCGAGAGCGCCGGCTCCGACCCCGGGCCGGTGAGCTACGGCCGCGGCGGCACACGACCGACCATCGCCGACGTCAACGTGCTGCTCGGCTACATCGACCCCGAGCGCGCGCTCGGCGGCGAGATCCGCGTCGACCCGGCGCTGGCCGATGCCGCGATGCAGCCGATGGCCGCACAGCTCGGCGAGAGCACGCGCGGCTTTGCGCTCGGCGTGCTGCGCGTCGCCAACTCGACGATGGCCCGCGCGATGCGCAAGGTCACGATCGAAAAAGGCATCGACGTGCGCGAGACCACGCTGATCGCCTTCGGCGGCGCCGGCCCGATCCATGCCGTGTCGCTGGCCCGCGACGTCGGCATCGACAAGGTCATCGTGCCGGC
>CAIQMJ010000015.1 GCA_903872875.1 uncultured Variovorax sp. | reverse complement strand
TCCTGCTGGCCGCCGGCTTCGGCGCCACTGCAACCGTGCACTACGAGCGCATCTATCCCGCGACGATCAACACCGCACGCGAAGCAAGCTTCGCGGCCGACGTCGCCGAGTCGCTGGTTGGCGCGAACAGCGTAGACCGTGCCATGGAGCCCAGCATGGGCGCAGAGGATTTCTCGTTCATGCTGCAGGTCAAGCCGGGTGCTTATTTGCGCATCGGACAGGGTGTCAGCGGCGGCGCGGGTAGCGTTTCTCTGCACAACAGTCGCTACGATTTCAACGACGACATCCTGCCGCTCGGCGCTGCGCTGCATGCCAGCCTCGCCGAGCAGGCGATGCCGTTCTTTCAGTCCTGAAGCTTCCTCGAAGCTTTTTTCCAACGCAGCCTGGAGTCTTTTCATGAAATTCAAATCTACCGTGGTCGCAGCGTCCGTCCTGGCTGCGTTGTGCGCCTCGAGCGGCATGGTCAACGCGCAGACGATCCGCATTGCCAACCAGGGCGATTCGCTGTCGCTCGACCCGCATTCGCTGAACGAGTCGCTGCAGCTGAGCACCACAGCGAACGTGTACGAAACGCTCGTCGGCCGCAACAAGGACCTGACCGTTGCGCCGCTGCTCGCCACCAGCTGGAAGCAGACCTCGCCGACCGTGTGGCGCTTCGAACTCCGCAAGAACGTGCAGTTTCATGATGGCACGCCGTTCACTGCCGACGACGTGCTCTTCAGCTTCACCCGCGCAGCGGGCGACGGCTCCGACCTGAAGTCGAATACGACCGACATCAAGGAGCTGCGCAAGATCAACGACTACGCCATCGAGATCGAGACCAAGGGCCCGTTTCCCATCCTGCCGGACGTGATCACGACGCTCATGATCATGAGCAAGAAGTGGTGTGAAGAAAACAAGGCCACCGTGCCTGTCGATCGCCGCAAGGGCATCGAGAACACGGCCTCGTTCAAGGCCAACGGCACCGGACCGTTCCGCGTGCGCGAGCGCCAGCCCAACGTGCGCACGGTGTTCATTCGCAACGGCACCTACTGGGGCAAGATCGAAGGGAACGTGCAGGAAGTCATCTTCACGCCGATCGCCAATCCGGCCACTCGCGTTGCCGCGCTGGTATCCGGCGAAGTGGATGTCATGGAGCCCGTGCCGGTGCAGGACGTGGCACGCATCAACGCCAGTCCGAACGCCCGCGTGATTGCCGGCCCCGAGCTGCGCACCATCTTCCTGGGCATGGACCAGAAGCGCGACGAGCTGCTGTATTCGAGCGTCAAGGGCAAGAACCCGTTCAAGGACAAACGCGTTCGCCAGGCCTTCTACCAGGGCATCGACATCGTCGGCATCCAGCGCACGGTGATGCGCGGTGCTTCGCGCCCAACCGCCCTGATGGTCGGGCCTGGCATCAACGGCTGGAGCGCCGAGCAGGACAAGCGCCTGCCATATGACGTCGAGGCGGCGAAGAAGCTGCTGGCCGATGCCGGCTATCCGAACGGCTTCGAAGTCACGATGAACTGCCCGAACGACCGCTACGTCAATGACGGCCAGATCTGCCAGGCCGTGGCCTCGAATCTTGCGCGCATCGGCGTCAAGATCAACCTGGCGACCGAAACCAAGGGCACCTATTTCCCGAAGATCCTGCGCCGCGATACCAGCTTCTATCTGCTGGGCTGGACGCCAAGCACCTACGACTCGCACAACGCGCTCAGTTCGCTGATCGCCTGCCCGGACGACAAGACGGGCGCCGGCCAGTTCAACCTCGGTGCGTATTGCAATCCGAAGGTCGACGAGCTGACCAAGAAGATCCAGTCGGAAACCGACAAGCCCAAGCGCGATGCGATGATCAAGGAAGCGTTTGCGATGCACACCGATGACGTGGGCCACCTGCCGCTGCATCAGCAGACGCTGGCCTGGGGTGTGAGCAAGAAGGTCGAGCTGACGCAGATGGCCGACAACTACATGCCCTTCAAGTGGATGAGCATCAAGCCATAAGCTGACTCGCTCCCAGGCTGCGTGCACTTCGTGCCGC
>CAIQMJ010000014.1 GCA_903872875.1 uncultured Variovorax sp. | reverse complement strand
GGCCTTTCAATGAGCACCACCGCCCTCCTCGTTCGCCGCGATCACCTCGCCGAGACCCGCCTGCACGAGATCGATGACACGCCACTGCAGCCCGGCGAAGTGCGCGTGCGCATCGACGCGTTCGCGCTCACGTCCAACAACATCACCTATGCCGCGTTCGGCGATGCGATGAGCTACTGGCAGTTCTTCCCGAGCGGCGAGGACGGCTGGGGCCAGATCCCGGTCTGGGGTTTCGCCAGCGTGGTGCAGTCGCTGCATCCGGGCGTGGCGGTGGGCGAAAGGCTGTATGGCTACTGGCCCATGGCATCGGCGGCGGTGCTGCAGCCCGGGCGCCTGTCGGCCGAGCGCTTCACCGATGCGGCGCCGCACCGCGCCGAACTGCCGGCGGTCTACAACCAGTACTTCCGCTGCACCGCCGACCCGCTCTACACCGCGGACACCGAGGACGTGCAGGCGCTGCTGCGACCGCTCTTCATCACCTCGTGGCTGATCGACGACTTCCTCGCCGACAACGATTTCTTCGGCGTGCGGTCGGACACCACGCCCGGCGTCGTGCTGCTTTCCAGCGCATCGAGCAAGACCGCCTACGGCACCGCGTTCCAGTTGCACCAGCGACCCGGCATCGAGATCGTCGGACTGACGTCCGAAGCGAACAAGGTCTTCTGCGAAAGCCTGGGCTGCTACCACCGCGTGATCGGCTACGACGCGCTCGATGCGATCGCGACCGATTCGCCCTGCGTCTATGTGGACTTCGCCGGCAACGGCGAGCTGCGCCGCCGCATCCACACCCGCTTCACCGACCTGCGCTACAGCAGTTCGATCGGCGGCACGCACGTCGAACAGCTCGCGCCGAGCGGCGCGGGCAAGAGCCTGCCCGGCCCGCGCGCCACGCTGTTCTTCGCACCGGCGCAGATCAAGAAGCGCAGCGCGGAATGGGGCACCGACGAATTCGGCCGGCGCATGGCCGCGGCCTGGCATGCGTTCGCGGCGCATGCGACCGGCGCACGGCCGCCGTGGCTCACGGTGCGGCATCACGACGGCGCCGCCGCCGTGCAGTCGGCCTATGCCGAGGTGCTGGCCGGCCGGGGCGATCCGCGCGTCGGCCACATCCTGTCGCTTTCACGGCCACGCTGAGGTCGCGCCCGGGGTCTCGTTCTCCCTCGCCCTCGCCGTGCGGGGCCGGATAGCGACAATGGGTGATGACCCTTTCCGATGCGCCCGCGAACACCCATCCCTACGAGAACCTCACACCCGACGTGGTGCTCGATGCGCTCGCGACGCTGGGCGTGTACGGCGACGGCCGCCTCACCGGCCTCAACTCCTATGAAAACCGCGTCTACCAGGTGTACCTGGAGGATCGCAGCGCGGTCGTCGTCAAGTTCTACCGGCCCGAGCGCTGGAGCGACGCCGCGATCCTCGAAGAGCACGCCTTCGCCCTCGAACTCGCGGCGGCCGAAGTCCCGGCGGTGCCGCCGCTGTCGCTGAACGGCGCCACGCTGCACCACCATGGCGGCTTCGCGTTCAGCGTGAGTCCGTATCGCGGCGGGCGCGGCCCCGAGCTGGACGACTTCGAGGTGCTCGAATGGGTCGGCCGTTTCCTCGCGCGCATCCACACGGTCGGCCGCGCCCGGCCTTTCGAGGTCCGCCCGGTACTCGACCTGCAGACCTTCGGCATCGCGTCGCGCGACTGGCTGCTGGGCCACGACAAGATCCCGCTCGACGTGCAGCGCGCCTGGGAAGACGCCTGCAAGGAGGCGCTCGACCGCATCGCGGCCACCGCGCTGTCGCCGACGGCGCCCGACAGCGGCCTGCGCAAGCTGCGGCTGCATGGCGACGTGCACCCCGGCAACATCCTCTGGACACCGACCGACCGGCCCGGCGGCGGGCCGCACTTCGTCGACCTGGACGACGCGCGCACCGGCTTCGCGGTGCAGGACCTGTGGATGCTGCTGTCGGGCGAGCGCGCGCAGCGCACCTCACAGCTCAGCGGCCTGCTCGATGGCTACGAGCAGTTCCGCGAGTTCGACCGCCGCGAACTCGCGCTGATCGAACCGCTGCGCACGCTGCGGCTGATCCACTACAGCGCGTGGCTCGCGCGCCGCTGGGAAGACCCGATCTTCCCGATCAACTTCCCGTGGTTCGGCTCCAGCGACTACTGGAAGGGCCAGGTGCTGATGCTGCAGGAGCAGTGCGAGGCGATGGACGAAGAACCGCTGTACGCCTGAGCGATTCGCCGCTCTTCCGCCTCAGCCGCCTCTGCTTAGACCAGCAGCGCGTTCACCCGCCGCACGTACGCCGCGGGATCCTCCGGCAAGCCGCCTTCGGCCAGCAGCGCCTGGTCGAACAGGATGTTCGCCAGGTCGTCGAAGTGCGGCGAATCGGCCAGCTTCTTCACCAGCGCGTGGTCGGCATTCACCTCCAGCACCGGCTTCAGGTCGGGCGCCGGCTGGCCGGCCTGCTTCAGCATGCGGGCGAGCTGGGTGCTCATGCCACCGTCCTGCACCACCAGGCAGGCGGGCGAATCGACCAGGCGCGTGGTCACGCGCACGTCGCCGGCCTTGTCCTTCAGCGCTTCCTTCAGGCGGTCCAGCACCGGCTTGAAGGCTTCGGCGCTTTCTTCCGCCGCCTTCTTCTCGGCTTCGTCCTGCAGCTTGCCCAGGTCGACCGCACCCTTGGCGACGCTCTGCAGCGGCGTGCCGTCGAACTCGGTCAGGTAGTTCAGCGCCCATTCGTCGACACGGTCGGTCATCAGCAGCACCTCGATGCCCTTCTTCTTGAAGACCTCGAGCTGCGGGCTGTTGCGCGCACCGGCCAGTGTGTCGGCGGTGATGTAGTAGATGGCGTCCTGGCCGTCCTTCATCCGCGCCTTGTAGTCGGCAAAGCCGACGCTCACGGTGTCGGTGGTGCTGGACGCGAAGCGCAGCAGCTTGGCGATGCGGTCGCGGTTCGCGGCGTCCTCGCCCAGGCCTTCCTTGAGCACGGCGCCGAACTCGGCGTAGAACTTCGCGTACTTGCCTGCCTCTTCGTCGCCGGCGAACTCGGCAGCGGCTTCGGCCGCGGGAACGGTCGCGTCCTTCTTGTCGACCACGTCGGTGACCTCGGTCGGCTCGGGTGCCGGCACCGATTCACCGGAGCCCACGTCGATC
>CAIQMJ010000013.1 GCA_903872875.1 uncultured Variovorax sp. | reverse complement strand
GGATGCACGCGCACGGTGGCTTCGACGATCAGCCCGAGCGTGCCTTCCGAACCGCAATACAGCTGCGTCAGGTTGTAGCCCGCGGAACTCTTGCGCGCGTTCGATGCGGTGCGGACCACGTCGCCGTCCGCGGTGATCACGGTGAGGCTGACCAGGTTGTCGCGCATCGTGCCGTATCGCACGGTGTTGGTACCCGATGCGGCGGTGGCCACCATGCCACCGACCGTTGCATCCGCGCCCGGATCGACCGAAAAGAAGAAGCCGCTGCCGGCCAGCGCCGCATTGAGCTGCGTGCGTGTGACGCCGGCCTGCACCGTCGCTGTCAGATCCTCGGTGCGAATGGCCAGCACCTGGTTCATCTGCGAGAAGTCGACGCAGACCCCGCCTTCGACGGCCAGCAGATGTCCTTCGATGGACGACCCGACGCCGAACGCGATGACCGGAACGCGCTCGCGTGCGCAGGCCCGGACGACGAACGCCGCCTCATCGGTGTTTCGCACGAAGACCACCGCGTCCGGCGGCATCGGCCGGTAGGCCGATTCGTCGGTACCGTGCTGGTGCAGCACGCTGTCGCTGAGCGACAGCCGGTCCTCGAAGCGCTGGCGAAGGGTGTCGAGCAGCGCGGACGACGGCGACCTGCGCGGTGCTTGCGGCAGGTCGCTCATGTCGTGCTCCCCGACCGCAGCGCGGGGTGCGCGGGCCGCACGCACATCAGCAGCACCGCACCGAGCACGAGAAGCCCCGCGAGCATGTGCAGGCCCGAGTCGGTGCTCTTCGTCGCATCCTTGATCAGGCCGATCATGAACGGCGCGGCAAAGCCCGAGAGATTGCCGAAGGAGTTGATGAGCGCGATGCCCGCCGCGGCTGCGGCACCGCCCAGCAGTCCGGTCGGCAGCCCCCAGAACACCGGCAGCGTGGCCATGATGCCCATCGTGGCGACCGTGAGCCCGGCCATCGCCAGCGTGGCGTTGCCGTGCGACGCCACGCTGAAGACGAGGCCTGCTGCGCCGACGATCGCGGCGATGGCCGCATGCCAGCGGTGTTCGAGGCGGCGGTCTGCGCTGCGCGCGGCGAGATACATCGCGACGACGCCGAAGGACCAGGGAATCGCGCTCAGCAGCCCGATGTCGAGCGCGCTCTTCACGCCGATCGACTTGATGATGCTCGGCAGCCAGAACGAGATGCCGTAGAGCCCCGCGGTCAGCGTGAAATACACCAGTGCCAGCAGCCACACGCGCGGGTTCGCCAGCACCCCGAGGACTTTCGGGTCCGACTTGCCGACCGCCTCCGCGGCGATGTCGCGGGCGATCGCGTCGCGCTCCTCCGGAGAGAGCCACTTTGCGTCCTTGACGCGATCGTCGAGGTAGCGCCACACCAGCACGCCCATCAGCACCGTCGGCAGTCCCTGCAGCAGGAAGAGCCACTGCCAGCCCTGCCAGCCGTTCACGCCTTGCATGCCCTGCAGGATCCAGCCGGAGATCGGACCGCCCAGGATGCCGGCGAACGGAATCGCCGCCAGGAACAGCGAGGTCGCCTTGCCGCGGCGCGCCGCCGGATACCAATAGGTGAGGTACAGGATGATGCCGGGGAAGAAGCCTGCCTCGGCCGCACCCAGGAGGAAGCGGATCACGTAGAAGGACAGTGGCGAATTGACGAACATCGTGCCCGCCGACAGCACGCCCCAGGTGATCATGATCCGTGCGATCCACCGGCGGGCGCCGACCTTGTGGAGGATCACGTTGCTCGGCACCTCGAAGATGAAGTAGCCGATGAAGAAGATGCCGGCACCCAGGCCGTACACCGCTTCGCTGAACTGCAGCGCGTCCTGCATCTGCAGTTTCGCGAAGCCCACGTTGACGCGGTCCAGATAGGCCACGATGTAGCAGATGAACAGCAGCGGGATCAGCCGCCAGCTGACCTTGCGGTACATGGCGTCGGCCGCCGAAGGGGGTTGCGCGTGCATGGCGCCGCGCGGCGCCACGGAATTGCTCAGGCTCATGTGAGTCGTCTCTCTTTGTTCAGGGGAACCCGAGAGAGTACACGCGAGACCGCCGATCAAGCCTTCCTGGCCTGCGCCTTGACCTGAACCTCGTCGAGCCAACGAAAGATGCCGGCCGACATCAAAGTGATCGCGCCGACGGCCAGGAAGGTATAGCGAAAGGCGAGCGCGGTCGAGCCGAGTTCGCCCGACCACAGCCCGACGAGACCACCGCCGATGGTGGCGCCCAGGCCCATTGCGAGCATCTGCACCATCGAGAAGAGACTGTTGCCGCCGCCGGCGTCCGACTTGCCGAGGCCCTTGAGCGTCACGCTGTTCATCGCAGCGAACTGCATGGAATTCGCGCCCCCGAAGATGGAGAGCTGGGCAATCTGCGCCCACAAGGGCCATTCGGGCGAGATCAGCGAGAAGGACATGATCGAGCCGCCGACGATGGCCGTATTGACCAGCAGGAAACGGTCATAGCCGAAGCGCCGGACCAGCCCGCTGATCCAGGACTTGGACAAGATGCCTGCCAGCGCGGCTGGAATCATCATCAGGCCCGAATGCAGCGGGCTGTACCCCAGTTGCAGCTGAAGCAGCAGGGGCAGCAGGAAAGGCACGGCGCTGCTGCCGATGCGCGCCACCAGGTTGCCCAGCAGGCCGATGCCGAAGTTGGGTTCGCGAAAAAGGCCAAGGCGAAACAGCGGCGCCCGGCGTCGGCGCGCGTGCGGCACGTACGCGAGGGCCGCCAGCGCACTCAGCGCAAAGAGCGCGAGCGACCAGGCACTCCGGTGCGCGGTCGCCGGGACGTCGATCGCCAGCGAGAACGCCACCATGCACAGCGAGAGCAGCGCGAACCCCGCGAAGTCGAATCTCGGAACGTCGTCCAGGCGTCCGACCGGGACGAAGCGCCGCACCGCCCAGAGCCCCACCAGCCCGATCGGCAGGTTGATCAGGAATATCCAGTGCCAGCTTGCCGTCTGAACCAGCCACCCGCCCAATGTCGGGCCGAGCAGTGGGCCGAGTTGCCCGGCAACGCTCACGGTGGCCAGCGCCGCGATGTAGCGCTCGGCCGACACGCTGCGCAGGATGGCCAGCCGGCCGATCGGCAGCAGCATCGCTCCGCCGAAGCCCTGCAGGACCCGGGCCGCAGCGAGTTGCGGAAGCGACTGTGCACCGGCGCACCATACCGATCCGATCACGAACAGCAGGATCGACACGAGATAGGTTGCGCGCATGCCGAAACGGTCCGCCAGCCAGCCCGATGCGGGCGTCAGCATCGCCATGGTCAAGGTGTATGCGACCACGACAGGCTGCATCGCCAGGGGGCTTTCATGCAGTCCAGCCGCCATGGATGGCAGGGCCGTATTGACGATGGTGGTGTCGAGCGACTGCATGAAGAAGCCCGCCGCGACGATCCACAACAATGCCTTCTGAGCGGCTTTTTCGTCCAACGGTGCTGCCTGCAACTCGGTTCCAGAACGCGGCATGACGCGCCGCAAGCAGACGAGTATCGGGAAGTCCGGGTATCCGAGCCTGCCAGTGGGGTGTAGATCGATCGGTTTCCGGCGAAGGCCGGCCGGGCGCGGTGGTTCGGGCTCCTTTCCTGCATGCCTCCCTTTTCGCAGCCTCGATAATCCAGGCTCTTCTGTCCCTTCGTCCGTACCCTTGCGCGGTGCCTCGCCGGGGTTCTTGCGGGCATCGGCCCCGTGCTTTCATTCCTCTGCTGCCATGACGCTTCGCGTCTTTCTGATCGAAGACAACCCCTCCATCCGTGACCTGCTCGTGGGCATGCTCGAAGACTCCACCGCCTGCGAAGTGCTTGCCGTCGCCGAATCCCAGGACGAGGCCCTGCACTGGTTGGCGCGCAACGGCGAGGCATGGGATCTCGTCGTCGCCGACCTCTTCCTGAGCGAAGGCTCGGGCATGGAAGTGGTCAAGGCCTGCGCCCGGCGCCTGCCGCACCAGCGCGTGGTGGTGTTGACCAACTATGCGGAGGCGGCGAACGATCGTGCCCTGTCCCAGGGCGCCGATGCGGTGTTCGACAAGACCGGCCAGTTCGAGGACTTCCTGGCCTACGCCAGCGAATGCGCGGCCGACGGCGAGCGCCGCCGCTGAGCGGCTTCGGATTCGCGGACGACTCCTCGCGGCGATCGGTGCCGCCGACGGTACCGGCATGCAGCATGGACGGCTTTCAGGAGCCATCCATGACGACGAGACCTCTGCTTGCCTTGACCCGGCTGCCGGCGAGCCACTGGCTTCGCATGAAGATGCAGGCCCCGTTGCCGGGTGGGCCGATGCCGACGCCGGGCGGCCTCCCGGGTGGTCAGCCGGCCAGAAGCTTCGTGAGCCACGAGCTCATGGCGACACTCGAACAGACCCACTTCAACCAATGGGCCGACATCGACGCGATCTTCAGCATCCAGAAGCCGGCGGACTGCATGATGGCAAGCCTGAAGATGCAGCAGGCGCTGAACTCTGCGGAGTCGGAAATCGTCAGGCCTGTCACCATCCGGCGCCCCGGCGTCAGCGACATCGAGAACCGTTGCAAGCACGGCCCGGCCAGGCTCACCATCTATGGCGCGCTGGGCCTGGACCAGGGAGGACTTCCGACGGAATATGCGTTCCACCATTCGATCGTCGTGCTCGACGTGGTGCGGGTCGGCCCCGACCAGCGGCCGGTGGCTGTCGTTC
>CAIQMJ010000012.1 GCA_903872875.1 uncultured Variovorax sp. | reverse complement strand
TGCCGAGCTTCAAGGGCGCCAAGCCCTACTACCAGGCACACGACCGCGGCGTGAAACTGATCGGCGCGACCGCGCACTATGTGACGGCCGACCTCGACGAAGGCCCGATCATCGAGCAGGACGTGGCCCGCTCAGACCACACCGACACCGTCGAAGACCTGACCGCCCGCGGTCGCGACACCGAAAGCCAGGTGCTGGCCCGCGCCGTCAAGTGGCACAGCGAGCACCGGGTGCTGATCAACGGGCACAGGACGGTCGTTTTCCGCTGACCAGGCTTCGCGCATCGCGCGCGTTGGCTTAGAGTCGACGCCATGAACGCACCCGTCCTTGCCGGGCAGCACGCGCTGCTGCAGAAATCCGAACGCCAGGCGCAGGTCGTGCGCGCCCTTCAGCCGCATCTGCCGGCCCACGCGCTGATCTGGCACGACGAAGACACCACGCCGTATGAATGCGACGGTCTCACGGCCTACCGGGCGCGACCGCTGGTGGTGGCGCTGCCCGAGACCGAGGCACAGGTGGCTGCCGTGCTCAAGGCCTGCCATGGGCTGGGCGTGCCCGTGGTGGCGCGCGGCGCGGGCACCGGCCTGTCGGGCGGCGCGATGCCCGACACGATGGGCGTGACGCTGTCGCTGGCCAAGTTCAACAGGATCCTCAAGGTCGACCCGGTGAGCCGCACCGCCGTCGTGCAATGCGGCGTGCGCAACCTCGCGATCAGCGAGGCGGCGGCACCCTTCAATCTCTACTACGCGCCCGATCCGTCTAGCCAGATCGCCTGCACCATCGGCGGCAACGTGGCCGAGAACTCGGGCGGCGTGCACTGCCTGAAGTACGGGCTCACGCTGCACAACGTGCTGCGCGTGCGCGGCTTCATGGCCGATGGCGAGCCGGTCGAGTTCGGCGGCGAAGCGCTGGACGCACCAGGCCTCGACCTGCTCGCACTGGTCGTCGGCAGCGAGGGGATGCTGGCGGTGACGACCGAAGTCACGGTCAAGCTCGTGCCCAAGCCGCAGCTCGCGCGCTGCATCATGGCCAGCTTCGACGACGTACGGAAAGCCGGCGACGCCGTCGCTGCGGTGGTCGCGGCCGGCATCATCCCCGCCGGCCTCGAGATGATGGACAAGCCCATGACCGCAGCGGTCGAGGACTTCGTCCATGCCGGCTACGACCTCGACGCCGCCGCCATCCTGCTGTGCGAATCCGACGGCACCACCGAAGAGGTCGAGGAAGAGATAGGCCGCATGACCGCCGTGCTGACCGGTTGCGGCGCGACCGCCATTTCGGTGAGCAACAGCGAGGACGAGCGTCTGCGCTTCTGGAGCGGCCGCAAGAACGCGTTTCCCGCCTCGGGCCGGATCAGCCCCGACTACATGTGCCTCGACTCGACCATCCCGCGCAAGCGGCTGGCCGACATCCTGCTGGCGATCCAGCAGATGGAGCTCAAGTACCGGCTGCGCTGCTGCAATGTGTTCCATGCGGGCGACGGCAACCTGCATCCGCTGGTGCTGTTCGACGCCAACGACCCCGACGAGCTGCACCGCTGCGAACTCTTCGGTGCCGATATTCTCGAGACCAGCGTCGCGATGGGCGGCACCGTGTCGGGCGAGCACGGCGTGGGCGTCGAGAAGCTCAACAGC
The DNA here is from genome assembly GCA_903872875.1 of uncultured Variovorax sp. Taxonomy (GTDB): domain Bacteria; phylum Pseudomonadota; class Gammaproteobacteria; order Burkholderiales; family Burkholderiaceae_C; genus Variovorax. The sequence continues at coordinate 1,669 of CAIQMJ010000012.1, read as the reverse complement.
ATGTGCGTGCAGTTCACCGCAGCCGAGAACGAGCAGATGTTCGCCATCAAGCGCGCCTTCGATCCGGCCGGGCTGCTCAACCCGGGCAAGGTGATTCCGACGCTGCAGCGCTGCGCCGAATACGGGAAGCAGGTGATGCGCGGCGGTCGGACGCTGCCCTTTGCCGATCTGCCGCGCTTCTAGGCCTGCCAGATGAAAGGCTTGCGCGGGCTGGCATGGCTGCTGGCCTTCCAATCGATCGGAGAGCTGATCTCGCGAGGCTTCTCTCTGCCCCTGCCCGGACCCGTCGTCGGGCTCGTGTTGCTGCTGATCGGCCTGCGCTTCGAAGCCGTTCGCGAGCCGGTTGGCGAATGCGCCGGCTTCCTGCTGTCCCATCTGTCGCTGCTGTTCATCCCGGTCGGCGTCGGCGTGACGACGCACCTCGCGCTGCTCAGCGAGTACGGCGGCCGGATGCTGGTCGTGATCGTGCTGTCGACCTGGATCGGGCTGGCCGTGACGGCGCTGGTGCTGTACGGGCTGCCGGGCCGCGAGAAGAGGGACTGACGCGATGCCGCACTTCGTCCAGCTCTGGGTCTATCTCACCGCTTCGCCTCTGTTCGGGCTCACGGCCACGCTGGTCGTCTACCTGCTCGCGCAGGCCGCCTATACGCGACTGGGCAATGCGCCCTGGGCCAATCCGGTGCTGTGGTCGGTCGTGGTGATCGCAGGCGGACTGCTTGCTACCCACGTCGACTATCCGACCTACTTCGCAGGCGCGCAGTTCATCCACTTCCTGCTCGGACCCGCGGTGGTCGCGCTGGCCTGGCCGCTGTGGCTGAGGCGTGTCGAACTGCGCGCAAGGTTCGGGCGGATCCTGCTGGCCTCCCTGCTGGGCGGCGCGGCCGCGAGCGGCTCGGCGCTGGCGCTGGCATGGGTGTTCGGACTGCCACACGACGTGTTGCTGTCGCTGGCACCCAAGTCGGTGACGGCGCCGGTTGCGATGGGCATCGCCGAGAAGATCGGCGGCATTCCGGCGTTGTCTGCGGTCTTCGCGGTGCTGACCGGCATGGTCGGCGCGCTTTCAGGCAAATACCTGTTCGATGCGTTGCGCATCGGCACCACGCCGGCGGGGTGGGCCGCACGCGGCTTCGCGCTCGGCACGTCGGCCCATGGCATCGGCGCCGCGCGCGCCCTGCACGTCAACGCCGATGCGGGCGCCTATGCAGGGCTCGCACTGGGCCTGCAGGTCGTGCTGGCGGCGGTGCTGATGCCTTTGGTGTTCCGCTTGTTCTGAAGCGGAAGCCAGAGGCGCCGCGTCAGCGACGCTTCCAGGCGGGCGATCAGGAACGGTTGGGGTTGTTCGGGCGGCGGTCGACACGGTCCGGCACGCCATCGCCATCGCGGTCCCAGCGGCCACGGTTGTATTCCCAGCGGCCATCGCGCTGCTGCCATTCCGGCGCGCGGTACGCATAGCCCGGACGGGCGCGCATGTATTCGCCGCGCACCCAGATGTGACGACCGCCACGCCACTCATAGTGGCCAGGCGCCCAGACGTAGCCACGGCGCGGTGGCGGCACGCGTTCCACGCGCGGAGGCGGAGGCGGCGTCTGGATGATGATCGCCGGCTGCGCCTGTGCCGTGGCGGGCGCCATGACGGCGGCGCCGATGGGCAGCATGGCCGCGAAAGCGG
>CAIQMJ010000011.1 GCA_903872875.1 uncultured Variovorax sp. | reverse complement strand
TGAAATAGGTTTTTCGATGGCACGGATTTGGCTTTGATGCTTCCGTGCGGCCGCCCATGGCCGCGACGAAAGGTCATATGCAAGCCAGTACGAACGCGGGTTCCATGCCAGCCAGGACCTATGTCGGCATCGGACAGATCAAGCCGCTCGGCGCCAAGGTCGACATCCCCGAAGCCGGTGGCGGCTGCGGCACGCACGGCGGTGACGGCAAGGCCAGTTGCGGCACCTCGGGTGGCCCCGACGACATGCCGCAGGACATCTGGGACAAGGTCAAGAACCATCCCTGCTATTCCGAAGAGGCCCATCACCACTACGCCCGCATGCACGTGGCCGTGGCGCCGGCCTGCAACATCCAGTGCAACTACTGCAATCGCAAGTACGACTGCAGCAACGAGTCGCGCCCCGGTGTCGTGTCGCAGAAGCTCACACCCGAACAGGCGGTCAAGAAGGTGGTGGCCGTCGCCAGCGAGATCCCGCAGATGACGGTGCTGGGCATCGCCGGCCCGGGCGATTCGCTCGCGAGCCCGGCGAAGACCTTCGAGACCTTTCGCATGCTGCAGGCGCAGGCGCCCGACATCAAGCTCTGCATGTCGACCAATGGCCTGGCGCTGCCGCAGTACGTGGACGAGATCGCCAAGTACAACATCGACCACGTCACCATCACCATCAACATGGTCGACCCGGCGGTGGGCGCGAAGATCTACCCGTGGATCTTCTGGCAGCACAAGCGCGTGACGGGCTACGAGGCCGCGAAGATCCTGCACGAGCAGCAGATGCTCGGCCTGGAGATGCTCACTGCGCGCGGCATCCTGACCAAGATCAATTCGGTGCTGATCCCCGGCATCAACGACGAGCACCTGATCGAGGTCAACCGCGAGGTGAAGAAGCGCGGCGCCTTCCTTCACAACATCATGCCGCTCATCTCCGAGGCGGAGCACGGCACGCACTTCGGCCTGACCGGCCAGCGCGGCCCGAGCGCGCAGGAACTGAAGGCCGTGCAGGACGCCTGCATGGGCGGTGCCAATCTCATGCGCCACTGCCGCCAGTGCCGCGCCGACGCGGTCGGCCTGCTCGGTGAAGACCGCAGCGAGGAGTTCACGCTCGACAAGATCGAGCAGATGGAAGTGGTCTACGACCTCGATCGGCGGCGCCAGTACCAGGACAAGGTCGAGGTCGAGCGCCAGGCGCAGTTCGCCGCCAAGCGCGATGCGCTGGCCGAAGCTGCCGCACTCGACGTGGCCGACGACCTGAAGGTGCTGGTGGCCGTGGCCACCAAGGGCGGCGGCCGTGTCAACGAACACTTCGGCCACGTCACCGAATTCCAGATCTTCGAGGTCTCGGCCGCCGAGGCGCTGTTCGTCGGCCACCGCCGCGTCGACCTGTATTGCCAGGGCGGCTTCGGCGACGACGAGCAGTTGCCGTCCGTGGTGCGCGCCATCAACGACTGCCACGCCGTGCTGGTCGCCAAGATCGGCGCCTGCCCGAAGGACGAACTCGCTGCGGCCGGCATCGAGCCGGTCGACCAGTACGTCGGCGAGTTCATCGAGAAGGCCGCGCTCGCGTGGTTCAACGACTACCGCAGCCGCATCGCCGGCGGCGCGATCGTGCACGCCGACCGAGGCGACGCGCAGATCCGCCAGGGCGCATTCACCGGCGCTGCCGAGGCGGCCTGAGCCTGGTCCGTCCTTCGTCCCTTTCCACATCGCCATCCCTGCCAAGGAGAGCCAACCATGCCACTCAAGATCATCGCGTCCACCTGCACCGGCTGCTCGGCCTGCGAGCCGGAATGCCCCAACGTCGCCATCCGCGAGAAGGGCGGCATCTTCATCATCGACCCGGCCAAGTGCACCGAGTGCGAAGGCCACTTCGACGATCCCCACTGCATCGCGGTGTGCCCGGTCGACGGCTGCATCGTGAAGGTCTGATTCCATCAACCACCGGAGACATCACGCATGCTGCCCCAGCTCACCATCACCCCCGCCGCCGAAAAGTTCATCCGCCGCATCGTGCGCTTCTCGGGCCTGCCTGCCGGCGCGGGCTTCCGCCTGGTCGTGAGCGCGGGCGGCTGCTCGGGCTACAACGCGGAGTTCAGCGCGGAGGCCGCGCCGCAGCCTGGCGAGGAGACGCTGGCCATTGGCGACCTGCGCATCTTCCTGCCGGCGGAAAGCCGGCTGATGCTGGACGGCGTGACGATGGATTTCGCCGACACGCCCACCAGGACCGGCCTGACTTTCGTGAACCCGCAGCAGGCCGCTTGCGGCTGCAGCAGCAGCGGCGACAGCGCGCCGCCACCCGGCATCGCCCGGATCGAGATCAGCGCGATCGGCCGCGGCGGCCGTCCCGTACTCGTCTCCTGAACACAGACGGCGCACGACCATGGACACGGCCGCCCCGGACCTGGACGACATGGCGACGGCCTTCGCCCACACCGCGCTCGGCGGCGGGCTGAGCCCGGCGGTCGATGCGCTCATCGCCGAAGCGGGTCGGCTGCGTCACCTGCCCGAGCAGGCGCTGCCCTTGCTGGCGCGGGCCCGCGACGCGGCGCCCCGGCATCCGGTGCCGCTGATCGCGCTCTATCGCTTCCACTTCTACGGGCACCGGCTGGCCGAGGCGCGTTCGGCCGGCGAAGACGCGCTCGCGATCGCCCGCACGGCGCTCGGCGCGGAGTTCGGCGACGTGCCGCCGAGCGACGATGCGGCGCGGCACGACGCCGCCGTGCGCTTCTATCTCTTCACGCTCAAGGGCCTGGCCTACCTGAACCTGCGGCTGGGCGCGATGGACGACGCGCGCCTGATGCTGGGCGAGCTGCGCCGGCTCGACCCGCGCGACCACGTCGGCGGCGCGCTGCTGTCGCACGTGCTGGCCCGGCACGAGGCGGGCTGCGACCCGGAGATGGGCGAGTCGCTGCCTGCACATCCGGCCCGCGGCTGGGGCGGGGCCGGCCAATGAACACGCCGGCCGCCACACGGGAGTACCACCATGGCTGACATCAACCGCGACGACGACGTGATCGAGCTGGCGTTTCCGCCGCGCTTCAGCTACGGCGAGCGCGTGGTCGCCCGCTCGGTGATCCGCAACGACGGCACCTACAACGGCAAGGACATCGGCGAGGTGCTCGTGAGCAAGGGCGAGATCGGCTACGTCACGAACATCAACACCTTCCTGCAGCAGTTCTACATCTACGCGGTCGACTTCGTCGACTCGGGCCACCGCGTCGGCATGCGCGCGAAGGAGCTGTGCACGCTCGACAACCTGCCCGACGAGGTGCTCGCGCGCCTGGGCGCGGACGCGCCCGCGCTGCGCACGCTCGGCAGTCCGGCCGCCACGCGCGCGCCATCAGGAGACGCCCCATGAACCATCCGGTGCCCGCCATGGCAG
>CAIQMJ010000010.1 GCA_903872875.1 uncultured Variovorax sp. | reverse complement strand
GGCCGCGGCGGTGGCGAAGGCGGCACAGGCGGCGAGAAGACGAAAGGCATTCATGGTTCGTGTCCTTGGGAAGATGGGAAATCGGAAGTTCAGTGCTGGTGTGCGCCGCCGTCCGCGGGTTTGTGCACGGTGGCGTCGGCAGGGCCATCGGCCGCGGTTCCGGTGGCCGAAGGCTGCGTGCCGCGCTGCGTGGGCGGTGCGGCATCGCCAGGCACCTCGTGCGCCACGCTTCCGGCCGGATGGCGGAACCAGCCGGGGTCGCCGTAGTCACCCGGCTTCTGGTCGCGCCGCACCTTGAGCAGCGTGAACATGCCGCCCATCTCGGCCGGGCCGAACGGGCCGCTGCCGGCCATCATCGGGAGCGTGTTGTCGGGCAAGGGCATTTCCATCGCGCCCATGTCGGCCATGCCCTTGTCGCCCATCACCATGTAGTCGGGCACGAGCTTGCGGATCTTCTCGGCGATGCCCCGGTGGTCGACCCCGATCATGGTCGGCACGTCGTGACCCATCGGCCCCATGGTGTGGTGGCTCTTGTGGCAGTGCAGCGCCCAGTCGCCTTCCTCGTCGGCGACGAATTCGATCTGCCGCATCTGGCCGACGGCGACGTCGGTCGTCACCTCGGGCCAGCGCGCGCTGCGCGGCACCGCACCGCCGTCGGTACCGGTGACCTCGAACTCGTGGCCGTGCAGATGGATCGGGTGGTTCGTCATCGTGAGGTTGCCGACGCGGATGCGCACCCGGTCGCCCTGGCGCACGTTGAGCGTGTCGATGCCCGGGAACACGCGGCTGTTGAAGGCCCAGGTGTTGAAGTCGGTCATGGTGTTGACCTTGGGGCGAGCGCTGCCGGGCTCGACGTCGAAGCTGCCGAGCAGGAAGCAGAAGTCGCGCTGCACCGGCGCGATCAGCGGATGCCGCGCCTTCGGGTGCGTGACCCAGAAGCCCATCATTCCCATCGCCATCTGCACCATCTCGTCGGCGTGCGGGTGGTACATGAAGGTGCCGGGGCGGCGCGCGGTGAACTCGTAGACGAAGGTCTTGCCCGGCGGAATCTGCGGCTGCGTGATGCCGCCGACGCCGTCCATGCCGTTGGGCAGGCGCTGGCCGTGCCAGTGCACGGTGGTGTGCTCGGGGAGGCGGTTGGTCACGAAGATGCGCACGCGGTCGCCTTCGACCACCTCGATGGTCGGGCCGGGCGACTGGCCGTTGTAGCCCCACATGTTGACCTTGAAGCCAGGTGCCATCTCGCGCACCACGGGTTCGGCGACCAGGTGGAACTCCTTGATGCCGGCGTTCATGCGCCAGGGCAGCGTCCAGCCATTCAGCGTGACGACCGGGTCGTAGGGACGGCCATCGGGTGGCAGCAGCGGTGCGGCCGTGGTGGTCGAGTCGCGGGTCTGCGCCTCGGGCAATGCGGCCAGGGCGACGCGGCTCACGCCCGCGGCGGCAACGGCGGTGGCGGCGCCGGTGAAGAAGTGGCGGCGGTCCATCAGTGGGCTCCTGCGGGTGTGGCGGCGACCGTGTCGCCCATGGTCTGGAAGGCTGTGGTGCCCGCCGGCGAACTGCCGGTGAGGGCCAACTGCAGATCGGTATCGGCCAGCCAGAAGTCGCGCTGCGCGTCCATGGCGGCGTTGACGGCGCGCATGCTGGCGCGCGTCTCTGCGAGCAGTTCCCAGACGCTGGCGAGCATGCCGTTGTAGCGCAGCAGCATTTCGTCGTTGACCTGGCGGCGCAGCGGCAGCAGCTCTTCCTGATGGCGCCGTGCGATGGCCCAGGCGCTTTGCCAGACGCCATAGGCCTCGCGTGCCTCGCTCGCGGCCTGTATGCCGGCGGCACGCACGCGCGCAGCCGACTGCAGGTACAGCGCCTCGGCGCGCGCGTCGCGTGCCTGGCCCCAGTCGAACAGTGGAATCGGCAGCGACAGTTCGGCGCCGCGCTGCGTGCTGCGGCTGCTGGCGGCGTCGTTGTCGAAGATCGTGTTGCGCACCCCGCCGATCTCCAATGCATCGACGAAACGCGTCGCACGGCTCAGGCCGAGCCCGTCGGCGGTGGCCGCTGTCTGCGCCTGGGCTGCGCGCACATCGAGCCGGTCGCGCAGGGCGATCGCCTGCACATCCGTCGGCGCGGGCAGCGACGATGGCAGCCCGGGCAGGCGGTCGGGCAGCCGGTAGCCGGCTTGCGGGCCCGTGAATCCCAGCAGCCGCGCGAGCTGTTCGCGGCTCGCCAGTGCGGCCTGCTCGGCGCGGGCGAGGTCGGTCGTTGCTTCGGACAGCAGCAGTTCCTCGCGGCTGCGCTGCAGCGTGCTCCAGTTGCCGGCCTTCGCCATGCGCTGCGCGAGTTCGGCGCCGGCTTCGGCAGCGGACTTCGCGTCACGCAGATAGACCACGGCCTGCTGCGCGGCCACGGCGCGCACCCAGGCGCGGCGCGTGTCGGCGGCGAGCTGCAGCACGCTTTGCGCAGCCTGCAGCTTTGCGACCTCGTGCCGCTGGCCGGCCCAGCGCGCCTGCCAGGGCAGCGTGAGCAGGCCCAGCACGTTGAAGCTCAGCGATCGATCGAGCTCCAGCGTGCGGCCCTCACGCAGGCGACCGAAGCCGAGCAGCGGATTGGGCAGCGACGCCGCCTGCACGCGATCGGCATCGCTCAATTGCAGCATGGCAAAGGCGTCCTGGACGCGCGGGCTGTTGATCAGTGCGATGCGCACTGCGGCTTCGGCGTCGAGCGGCTGGGCGAGCAGCGCGTCGATGCGGCGCTGCGCGTCCGCATCGCGGCTTCGCTCGGCTGCGGCGCCTGCCATCAGCGGATTGCCGGACACCAGCGCCTGGACATCGGCGCCGCCGCCGTCAGGCGAGAGGCTGGCGCAGCCCGCCAGCGCGGCTGCGACCGCAATGACGACGACTGAACGGATGAATGAATGGTCGTGCTTGCGTGCGCACGGCGGATGCATGCCGCGGCGCAATGCGCCACGGCGGATGCCGGCCCAAGGCCAGCCAACGAAGGGTTTCACGCTCGATCTCCATGAGCAATACGACGAACGCCGCGAGCCGGAACAGGCTCACTGCGGACGGACTACGGGCAGGGAGATCAGGAAATGGGCGGCTTGAGGCCCGGAACGGGTTCTGCGCTGGCGAAGCGGGCCGTGTGGAACGCAGGCGGCGCCTGGGGTGCGGCATGCGAGATCGCAGTGGCGGGCAAGCCGCTCAACGCCACGGTGTGACAGACCTGGCAGGCGGTGCAGGTACCGCAGCCCTGGTGCCCGGTGTCGGCATGGTTCTGCGGGTTGCCCCGGTCGTCGGCGACGTCATGCGCCGCAACGTGGTCCATGGCCATGTCCGTCATCGAGGCCATGCCCGGCATGTCGTCGCCAGCACCCATCGTCGCCTCGTGGCAATGCGCGCCGGCCGCCACGGATTCAGACACCGGCGCCGCTGCCGATGCGATGGCCGGCATCGCATGTCGCGCCATCTCCACCGCCATGGCATCGCCGAGCCAGCCGCGGATGGGCAGCAGGACGATCATGAGGGCGAGCAGCAGCGTGCGCATGGGTCGGAATGATAAGCCGGTGCCGCGCCGCGCTCAGGGGTGTGCCTTGCCGGGGAAGGGCAGTGACAGCCCGCGTTCGCGCATCAGGTCGCGCAGATCGTCCGGGTAGTCGGTGATGATGCCGTCGGCCCCTGCGTCCATGAGCCGCAGCATGTCGGCACGCTGGTTCACGGTCCAGGGCAGCACCTTCATGCCGAGCTTCTGCGCCTCCTGGATGGCCGCGGGTGTCAGGTCGGCATGGGCCGGCGACCAGATCACCGGACCGGGCGCCGTACCGGCGGCCGCCTTGACCATCTGCGGCACCGAGCCGAAGCGGGATGCGTCGAGGCCTGCAGTCCAGCGGCTGTCCTTCAGCGTTCGGGCGGTCGTGAGATAGGCGCGTGGCAACTGCGGCGCGAGCTGGCCGACCAATGCCAGGGTGCGCCAGTCGAAGCTCTGGATGGTCACGCGATCGGCCATGCCGGCCTTGTCGATCTCCGCGAGCAGCGCACGCACCATCGGCTCGGGTGCGGCGGTTTCGTCCGGCTGGGTCGGGTCGACCTTGGTCTCGATGTTGAAGCGCACGGCGGCGGCAGCCGTGTCGCTGCGCGCCTTCACCTGCGCGAACAGCGCGGCGAGCGTCGGGATGCGCTCGCCGTCGCTTGGCTGCTGCAGCGCGAACTGCTTGCCGTAGTTGCTGGTCGGGTTCAGGCGCCCGACGTCGTAGGTCTGCAGCTGCGCGAGGGTGAGCGAGCGGATCGTCGCACCGCTCTTCGGCGCGAGCCACCGGCCACCGGCGTCGCGCGTGTGATCGGGGTTGAGCGCCGTGTCGTGCGAGATCACGACCATGTCGTCTGCCGTGAGGCCGATGTCGAGTTCCAGCGTGGTGACGCCGAGATCGATCGCGTTCGAGAACGCGGCCAGCGTGTTCTCGGGCGCCAGGCCGCGTCCGCCGCGATGGGCCTCGAGATCGAAGTGGGGCTTGGCATGCGGCGTGATGGCCGCGCAGCCGGCCAGCAGCCATGCGGCCGCGATACAGGCGACCTTGCCGCGTGCAGCCCGTCGCGGAAGCAGGAATGGGGTCATTTCAACTGAACCTTGATGCCGTCGTCCAGCACCGTGATGTCGCCGATTTCGTAGGTCTTGCGGCCCACCGTGAG
>CAIQMJ010000009.1 GCA_903872875.1 uncultured Variovorax sp. | reverse complement strand
GCACGGCCGAGGCGTCAGTACGACCGGACGGCGCCTGTAGGGCGATGCGCTGGCCGCCGCCGCGCATGCGCCGACAGGCGTCGGATCAGCCGACGCGCACGGGCACGAAGATCTTGTCGCTGCCGCGCTGGATCAGCAGGGCCACCGACTTGTCGGCCTTGGCCGCCACCTCGCGCACCTGCTCGATGCTCTTCGCCGGCGTGCCGTTGATCGCCAGCAGCACGTCGCCGGGCTGCACGCCCGCCAACGCGGCAGGACCGCCCGCATCTTCGATCAGCAGGCCGTTCTCGACCGCCGCCTCGCGCTTCTCCTGGGGCTGCAGAGGACGCAGCGCGAGGCCAAGCTTGCCGTGTCCCGCATCGTCGTCGGACTTGGCGACCTTCGCGGCCTTCTCACTCGCATCGCCGAGCTTCGCGGTGATCTCTTCGCGCGAACCCTGGCGCCAGATCTCCAGCGACACCCTGCTGCCCGGCTTCGATTGGCCGATGATCGCCGGCAGGTCGCCCGAGGACACGATCGGCTGGCCGTCGACCTTGCGGATCACGTCGCCGGAGCGCAGACCGGCCGCATCGCCAGGGCCGCCCTTCTCGACGTTCGACACCAGCGCGCCCTCGGGCTTGTCGAGCTTGAAGGAATCGGCGAAGGCCTGGTTCACTTCCTGCACGGCCACGCCCAGCTTCGCATGGCTGGCCTTGCCGGTCGCGACGATCTGGTCCTTCACCTGAACCGCCACGTCGATCGGGATCGCAAAGGACACGCCCTGATAGCCGCCGCTACGGCTGTAGATCTGCGAATTGATGCCGACCACCTCGCCACGCGCATTCAGCAGCGGACCGCCGGAGTTGCCCGGATTGATGGCCACGTCGGTCTGGATGAAGGGCACGTAGCTGTCGTCCGGCAGGGAACGACCCTTGGCGCTCACGACGCCCGCGGTCACGGTGTTCTCGAAGCCGAAGGGCGAGCCGATCGCGAGCACCCATTCGCCCGCCTTCAGGTCCTTGGTGCTGCCGATCTGCAGCGTCGGCAGATTGCCGGCCTCGATCTTCAGCACGGCGATATCGGTGCGCTCGTCGGAGCCCAGAACCTTGGCGCGAAACTCGCGACGGTCGGTCAGCTTGACGGTGACTTCCTTCGCATCCTTCACGACGTGCGCATTGGTGAGGATGATGCCGTCGGCACTGACGATGAAGCCGGAGCCCTGGCCGCGGGTCGGCACCTCGCGCTGTTGCGGCTGCTGCTGGCGGCCGCGCGGGTTCATCTGCCCCTGGAAGCGGCGGAAGAATTCATACATCGGATCGTCCGGGTCCATGCCCTGCAGGGCGGCGTCGCCATCCATCGAGGTCTTCATGGTGCCGGTCACGCTGATGTTGACCACGGCCGGGCCGTCGCGCGAGGTGATGGTCGAGAAGTCGGGCAAGGTGACCTGTGGCCCTGCAACAGCGGCAGTCGCCACCGGCACCACGCCCACGGCACGCGCGCTGGTGTAGGCGCCGGTACCGACGGCGCCGATCACGCCGGCCGCAGCCAGCGCCAGCACGAGGCCCTTGGGGGAAGTCAGACGGGTGTTCATTGCGGAGTCCTTTCGAGGTGTGGGATGAAACACGATGAAAGCGAATGTCGGCGCTGAAACTTAGGCATGCCTTAAGCAGGCTCGGGACGTCCGCGCGGAGCACATCGGCACCGATGCGCGCGCGCCCCGGCGCCCTCCTCCGCGGCGCTCAGGCGGCGGGGAACTGCACCGTCACCCGCAGCCCGCCGAGGCTCTGCGAGGCATCGAGCAGCAGCGTCGCGCCGTGCAGCGTGGCGATCGACTGCACGATCGCCAGGCCCAGGCCGCTGCCCGGTGCCTGGGACTGGCCGGCACGATAGAAACGGTCGAGCACGCGCCCGCGTTCCTCGGGCGGCAGACCTGGACCGCTGTCCTCGACCACGAGCCGCACACCTTCGGGCGCAGCCTCGATGCGCAGGTCGATGCGGCCGCCTTCCGGCGTGTACTTGACCGCGTTGTCGAGCAGGTTGCGCAGGAGCATGCGCAAGGCCTCGGGCTGGCCGTTGACGGACACAACAGCGTCCGCATGGGCGATGCCGATGTCGATGCTGCGGGCCTGCGCCCCGGCGACGGCATCGGAAATCGCGAGCCGCGCAACCTCGCTCAGGTCGACCGGCGCCAACCCGGCCCCGCCGGCAATGCTCGCCTCGTGGCGGGCCAGCGCGAGCATCTGCTCGACCAGCCGCGTGGCGCGGTCGATACCGGCCGCCAAGCGGCCCACGGCCACCTCGCGCGTGGCGTCGTCGCTGGCGCGCTGCAGGCCCTGAACCTGCAGCTTGAGCGCCGCGAGCGGCGACCGCAGCTCATGCGCCGCATCGGCGACGAAGTGCTTCTGCGCATCGAAGGCCTGGCGCACGCGCGCGAACAGCAGGTTGAGCTCCTGCACCAGAGGCCGGACCTCTTCCGGCAGGCCGGCTTCGCTGACCGGCGACAGGTCGTCGGCCTGGCGCGCCGCCACCTGCCTGCGCACACGCGCCACCGGCTTCAGCGACAGGCTCACGACCCACCAGACCACCAACATCAGCAAGGGCGCCATCAGCGCCGCCGGCCCGACCGTGCGCAATGCGAGCGCACCGGCCATGCGCTGGCGCACGGCCATGTCCTGCGCCACCTGAATCACCAGTCCGTCGCGCGTCTGCACCGAATAGACCCGGTAGGTGGTGCCGCGTGCTCGCGCGTCGACGAAGCCCAGCACGGCAATCTGCGGCAGCGCGGCATCGGCGGCGGACTCGAAGATGCGCACGCCGTCGGACGTCCAGACCTGCACCACGAACTCGAAGTTCTGCTCGCCGCCGGGCAATCCGCCGACCGCAGCGCCCGGCGGTAGCCCGGCACGCAGCGACAGCGCCATCTGCTGCATGTGGTAGTCGAAGATCTGGTCGGCCTCCTGCAGCACGGTGCGGTACGCCACCAGTGCCTGCGCACCCGCGGCCAGCACGATGGCGGCCAGCAGGAAGACCAGCAGCCGGGCCCGCAGCGAACCAGTGAGCGCGCGCATCATTCCTTCGGCACCATGTAGCCGACGCCCCTGACATTGCGGATGAACTCCGCACCCAATTTCTTGCGCAGACCGTGGATGTAGACCTCGACCGCGTTGCTGCTGATCTCGTCCTTCCAGCTGTAGAGCTTCTCCTCGAGCTGGGCGCGTGACAGCACCATGCCGGGCCGCGCGATCAGCGGCTCCAGCACCGCCCATTCACGCGCCGACAGCACGACCGGATGGCCCGCGACTTCGACCTCGCGCGTGCCCGGATTGATAGTCACGCCCATGTGCTCGTAGACCGGCTCGGCGCGGCCCGAGGCGCGGCGCAGCAAGGCGCGGATGCGCGCCAGCAGCTCGTCGAGGTCGTAGGGCTTGAGCACGTAGTCGTCGGCGCCCGCATCGAGTCCTTCGATGCGCTGCTGGACCGAGTCGCGCGCGGTGGCGATCAGCACAGGCATGCGCTGCTTGCGCGCCCGCAGCGATCGCAGCACCTCGAGCCCGTCGCGACGCGGCACGCCGAGGTCGAGCAGTACCAGATCGTAGTGCTGGGTGCGCAGCGCGCTTTCGGCGGCATCGCCGTCCTTCACCCAGTCGACCGCGTACTGCTCGGCGCGCAGCAGGTCGAGCACGGCCTCTCCGATCATCACGTCGTCTTCGAGCAGCAGCAGTCGCATGGTCCGTGTATCTCCGTGGTCGGCGTGGTCACAGCAGCGCGCGCAGTTCGCGCGCGGCATCGAGCAGCAGGGGCAGCAGTTCGCGGCGCGCGCTGTCGTCGGTATGCCGGCCGCCCGACAGCACGACGTTGAGCGCGGCCACGGTGCGGCCCTTCATGTCGCGCAGCGGCACGGCCAATGCGCGCACGCCAAGCTCGTGCTCCTCGCTCGCGAAGCAATGGTCGTCCCGCCGCACCTGCGCGACCAACTGGCGCAGCGTACGCGCCTGCGTGGTGGTCTGCGGCGTGAGGCGCGGCAGGCTGCGGCCCTTGAGCCACAGCGTGAGTTCGGCCGGCGTCATCGCGGCGAGCAGCACGCGTCCGGTCGACGTGGCATGGGCCGGCAGCCGCGCGCCCAGATGGAGGCCGTAGGCCAGTACCCGCGTCGGCGCCGCATAACTCACGCTGCGCGCGACGATCACCACCTCCTCGCCATCGAGCACCACGGCGGAGAACGACTCCTGCGTCTGCGCTGCGAGCCGGTTCAGCGTGGGTTGCAGCGCGCGCGGCAGGCGCGACGACGAGAGATAGCTGCCCGAGAAACGCAGCACCTTGGCCGACATCCAGAAATAGCTGCCATCGGTTTCCAGGTAGCCCAGATGCGCGAGCGTGAGCAGATGCCGACGTGCCGCCGCACGGGTGAGCCCGGCGCGTTCAGCCGCCAGCGTGGCGTTCAGCCGCTGGCGTTCGGTGTCGAAGCTTTCGAGCACCGCGAGCCCCTTGGCGATGCCTTCGATGAAGTCGGGCTTGGCGATGGTCATGGGCGCTTTCGGGCATTTCTGCGAGCGGATTCCGCTTGCTGCGCGATCATCGCACAGCCATTCGCCACACCGCGCAAGCGCCCGCGATCGGCCCTGTCGCATGGTCGGGCACCGCCCTACGCTCCCGGCAACACCACGAATCCAGGAGACACACCATGCGCACACAGGTCGCCATCATCGGCGCCGGCCCGGCCGGACTGCTGCTCGGCCAGCTGCTCTACAAGGCCGGCATCGACAACGTCATCGTCGAGCGCCAGACCGGCGACTACGTGCTCGGTCGCATCCGCGCCGGCGTGCTGGAGCAGGTGACGATGGACCTCCTGAAGCAGGCCGGCGTCGACGCACGCGCCAAGGCCGAAGGCCTGCCGCACGACGGCATCGAGCTGCTGTTCCAGGGCAGGCGGCACCGCATCGACATGCACGGCCTGACCGGCGGCAAGCAGGTCACGGTGTATGGCCAGACAGAGGTCACGCGCGACCTGATGGCCGCCCGCGCCGAGGCCGGCCTGCAGACGATCTACAGCGCATCGCCGGTGAGCCTGCACGACTTCGACGGCGAGCGCCCGCGCGTGCGCTACGAGAAGGATGGCGCCACGCACGAGATCGAATGCGACTTCATCGCCGGCTGCGACGGCTACCACGGCGTGAGCCGCGCGAGCGTGCCGGCCGATGCGCTGCACACCTACGAGAAGGTCTACCCCTTCGGCTGGCTCGGCGTGCTGGCCGACGTGCCGCCGGTGTCGCACGAACTCATCTACGCCAACACCTCGCGCGGCTTTGCGCTGTGCAGCATGCGAAGCGAGACGCGCAGCCGCTACTACGTGCAGGTGCCGAGCGACGACAAGGTCGAGAACTGGAGCGATGAGGCCTTCTGGAACGAGCTGCGCGCCCGGCTCGACCCCGAGGCACGCGAGCGCCTGGTCACCGGCACGCCGCTCGAGAAGAGCATCGCGCCGCTGCGCAGCTTCGTCGCCGAGCCGATGCGCTTCGGCCGCCTGCTGCTGGCCGGCGATGCAGCGCACATCGTGCCGCCGACCGGCGCCAAGGGACTGAACCTCGCCGCCGCCGACGTCGGCTACCTGTCGCGCGCGCTGGAAATCTTCTACCGCGGCCAGTCGGCCTCGGCGCTCGATCGCTATTCGGACCTGTGCCTGCGCCGCGTGTGGAAGGCCGAGCGCTTCTCTTGGTGGTTCACCTCGCTGATGCACCGCTTTCCGGACACAGGCGAGTTCGGCCAGAAGATCCAGGAGGCCGAACTCGACTACCTCGTGCATTCGCACGCGGCATCGACCTCGCTGGCCGAGAACTACGTCGGGCTGCCGCTGGAAGACTTCTGAAGCGCAGCGCCACTGCAGGGCGGCGTCGCGCGCGAGCACTGATCGACGGTCAGGCCGCCGGCTGCATCGCCTGCCATACGTACGACGCGCTGAGCGGCATCTGCAGCGTCGGCGCCCTGTCGGCCAGGCCGGCACGCGCAAAGGCGTCGGCTACCGCGTTGACGATGGCCGGCGTGGCGCCGATGGTGCCGAGTTCGCCCACGCCCTTCACGCCGAGCAGGTTGTTCTTGCAGGGTACCGACTCGTCCATCTCCATGCGGAACATCGTCTCGATGATGTCGGCACGCGGCGCCGCGTAGTCCATCAGGCTGCCGGTCACCGGCTGGCCGGTTTCCACGTCGTACACCACGCGCTCGTACAGCGCCTGGCCGATGCCCTGCACCGCACCGCCCTCGAGCTGGCCGCGCACGATCATCGGGTTGACCACGCGCCCCACGTCGTTGACCGAGCTGTACGCGAGCACCGCGATCTCGCCGGTCGGCCGGTCGATCTCGATCTCGCAGACGTGGCAGCCGTTCGGCCAGCTCGGACCGGCCACCGCGCTGGTCGAGTCCATGAAGATCTGGCTGTCGGGCTGTTTGCCCGCGAGCGCGAACAGGTCGATGGCAAGGTCGGTGCCGGCCACGGTGAAGCGCCCGTTGGCGTAGGTCACGTCGTCGGGCGCGGCCTCGAACTCGGCGGCGGCCAGTTCGCGGCCCTTGTCGATCGTGCGCTCGGCACCGATGCGCACGGCCGAGCCGCCGGTGAACAGCGAGCGCGAGCCCGCGCTGCCGAAACCGTCGCCGCGGTCGGTGTCACCGAGGATCACGCGGACCTTGTCGATCGGCACGCCGAAGGTGTCGACCGCGAGTTGCGCCAGCGATGTGGCGATGCCCTGCCCCATCGCGTTGACGGCGGAGAACACCTCGATCACGCCGTCGGCCTTGACGGCCACCGTCACGCGTTCCTCGAAGGCATTGCCGCCGGTCCATTCGAGGAAGGTCGCGATGCCGAGTCCGCGCACCTTGCCTGCGGCCTGCGACTGCGCGGCGCGCGCCTCGAAACCCGGCCAGTCGGCCAGCGCCAGGCCGGCGTCCATGATGCGTTCGAACTCGCCGGTGTCGTAGACCTGCCCCATCGGGTTCTTGTAGGGCATCTGTTCCGGCCGGATGAAGTTGCGGCGGCGCAGTTCGATGCGGTCGATGCCGCTCTGGCGGGCCGCCTCGTCGAGCAGCCGCTCGATCGTGAAGATCGCCTCCGGCCGGCCGGCACCGCGGTAGGCACCGGTCGGCGCGGTGTTGGTCAGCACCGCACGGAAGTGGAAGTCGATGGTCTGGATGTCGTACACGCTGGTCGACACCCAGGGCCCGATGAGCAACTGGATCGCCACGCCCGACGGCGCCGCGTAAGCGCCCACGTTGGCCAACGTCGCCACGCGCAACGCGAGGATCTTGCCATCGGCATCGAGCGCCAGTTCGGCGTGGCCGTCGTCGTCGCGGCCATGCGATGAAGACACGAACTCCTCGCTGCGATCGGCCACCCACTTGACCGGACGCCGCAGCGCATTCGCACAGAAGGCGGTGGCCACGTCCTCGGGATAGGCGTTCGTCTTCATGCCGAAGCCGCCACCCACGTCGCCCACGATCACCCGCACCTTCTCTTTCGGCAGGCCGATCGCGTCGCACACCGAGTTGCGCACGCCGCTCGGCATCTGCGTGCTCATGCGGATGGTGATGCGCTGCGTGGCGGGGTCGTAGTCGGCCGAGACGGCGCGCGGCTCGATCGTCAAAGCCACCACGCGCTGGTTGACGATGTCGAGCGCGACAACGTGCGCCGCACGCGCAAAGGCGGCCGCCGTCGCATCGACGCTGCCGTAGCGCGTCTCGGCCGCGACGTTGTCGGGTGCCTCGTCGAGGAGCGCCGGCGCGCCGGGCGCGATGGCGGCGTGCAGGTCGACCACCATCGGCAGTTCTTCGTAATCGACGAACACGGCCTCGGCCGCGTTGCGCGCCTGCTCCACACTCTCGGCGACCACGGCGACGACCGGCTCGCCGACGAAGCGGACACGCTCGTGTGCCAGCACGCGCCGCGGCGGCGACACGCCAGGCCCGCCACCGGGCCGCTTGAAGCCGGCGGTCGTCGGGAGCGGCTTGACGCCCGCGGCAACCAGATCGGCACCCGTGAAGACGCCGAGCACGCCCGGCAGCTCCAGCGCGGACGACGTGTCGACCGACACGATGCGCGCATGCGGATACGGGGAACGCAGAAAGATCAGGTGCGCCTGGTTGGGCACGTCGACGTCGTCGGTGTATTGGCCCAAGCCTGAAAGCAGCGCCTGGTCTTCGAGGCGACGAACGGACTGGCCACTGCCGAAGCGGAGGGGATTGTCGGATTGATCGAAGTTTTGGCGGTCCATGGGGAGGCGAGGATGGATGGCTGGGGTGCGCTTGGCGCTCGGACGGGGACACTATACGGCGGGGCCGCAGAGTTCGCTGGATGGCAGCTGGACGAAGAGATGACACGTCCATCCCTTACAGCATGCATCTCCGTTCGCTGGATTCGCAGGATTGGCTGTGAACGATTGCACCGATTCAGATGCCCTGCATCGTCGGCTTTGCGGGCGCCTGGGCGGGCCGTCTGCGACGCATCCGCTCGGGCAGTTCGGGCGGGACCGCATCGATTTCCGCGTCCGTGAGTCCACGAGTCGCCGGGGCGAGGGCGCGGGTGCTCGAGGATTCGGCTGCGCCGGCCGGTACGCCGGACAAGTCAGGCATCTCGGCATCCCGTGGCGAAGGCGCTGTTGGTGTCGACGCCGCCGTTGCGGTCGCCGGCGCCACCGCCCGCTGCAACGCGCCCCCATCCGCCGCTTGGCGCTTCTGGCTCTCGTCGACGAAGCGCATGACATCGCGCTGCCATTGGTACAGGCGCCTGATCTGGATGTCTTCCTGCATCGCCTGCTGCTGCGCCAGTTGACGCAGGTCGCTTCGCAGCGACGCGAGTTGCAGCTGACTCATCTGCGGCTCTTGCAGTCCCGGCGCATCTGCATCCATCCGGTCACGCAGCACCGACCACATCGTTGCTGCCCCCACCAGCGCGCCCACAAAGCCGGCGATCAATCCAGCGGCCAACGCCACCGCAAAGTCGCTCATGATCCAGTCCCCCTGCCGTCGTCGGCCGTCTCCCAGTGGCGCAACAGGTCCAGCGGAATCGCATCCGCGATCTCGTGGAAGCGCTTGCCGTCCATGCGTTCGGCCTGCTTCAGCAGCACCAGCACCAGGCTGCTGGGCTCGTGCCGCTCGAACCAGCCACGGGCGGTGCGGATGCTGTGGAGCATGTCTTCGCGGGTCGATACAGCCGCGACTGGCGCGGCCGTTGCGCCCTTCGTGTCGGCGTTGCGGGCAGCCGGCAAGGCATCCTGCAGATGTGGCGGCCCGGCGGCCGCCATGCGCGGCGCCCGAGGCTGCCGCAGCACAGCATCGGCTTCGAGCGCGTCCAGTGCGCGACGCGGTGCCAGCACCCGCTCTACATCGCGCACGCTCAGGCGCAGCACGTTGTGGGTCGTGGCGACGACTTCACGCAGATCGGCGAGCAGACCTTCCAGGTCGATGGCGCAGTCGGGACCGGCTCTGCGAACAGGCCTGCTGCCCAGCCAGGTCGACCAGTCGAGTTCGGCGTCCCCGGCCGGCCCTATCGACTCCGGTCTTCGTCCAGCACGTCGGCCCTGCGTCAGTTCCACATGCGGATTGCCACGCAACTTGGCGAATGCGGTCGCAGATTCGACAGCGCGAAAAAGAGGCAGATTGAGCTTTCCGAAGATCACCCTGCGCAGAATGGTCATCGATCAGCCTCTGCGTCCAAAATAGGCACATATGCATGCGCAATCCGGCCACCGCTCACGTTCTTGGCGGCGGGCACACCCCTTGATGTTCTGCATTTCCTCAACCCGTTTATCTATTTTTGTTGGGTTGAATTCTCTCGCCAGAAACACCTGTCTGAATCACCTCATCGCCCGCCGATCTCTTTATCTTCTTATTTTGTGACTTAAATCACTGGATATTAAAACAGCAAGCCGACCCGCACTTTCGCCGTATTGACAGCTAAACCTATTTAACAAAATTAATAATTTCATCGATCTTATTTTGAAATACAAATATATTGACAATCATGCAGCTTCGATGGATTCAACCTGGCGATGTTCTTCCTTCAGTGGCCACTGCTTGGTCTGACGAGGATCCAATTCCAGGCTTGCTTGCAGCCGGCGGAGACTTGCGAGTTGCCACGCTGGTTGACGCTTACGGACACGGCATATTTCCATGGTTCAGCGACGGGCAGCCAATTCTCTGGTGGGCGCCTGATCCGCGTATGACCTTGTCCACCTCCGACTTCAGATTGCACCGCTCATTGAAAAAAACACTGCAATACTTTCGTTCATCGGAGAATTGCGAAATTCGCATCGATCACGACTTTGACACCGTCATTCGTGCCTGCTCGCGGGCGCCACGACCGGGTCAATCCGGCACCTGGATCGTTCCGCAAATGATTTCGGCTTACAGCGAATTCCATCGCGCGGGCAATGCGCACAGCATCGAAACCTGGATCGACGGCAAATTGGTGGGTGGACTGTATTGCGTCGCCATCGGCAAGGCAGTCTTCGGCGAGTCCATGTTCGCGCGGCGTACCGATGCATCCAAGATTGCACTTGCGGCCTTGGTCTGCTTCTGCCGCCACCATGGCATTGAATTGATCGATTGCCAGCAGAACACGGCCCACCTCGCCAGCCTGGGTGCACGCGAAATCGCACGCGTCGACTTCGTTGCGCACGTCGCCCGCGTGCGCGAACAGACGAGCCCCACGTGGCGTTTCGACCCCGTATACTGGAACGAACTCCTGCCTGCGAATCCCTCCGCATTGACGTGACGCACCTCAAGGAACTTCCACTTCACACGTTGCAGTTCTACGCGACGGCGCCCTATCCTTGCAGCTACCTGCCGGATCGCATGGCCCGTTCGCAAGTCGCCACGCCCAGCCATCTGATTCACAACGACGCGTATTCAGATCTGGTGCGCAATGGGTTCCGGCGAAGCGGAATGTTCACTTACCGGCCATATTGCGATGGCTGCACCGCTTGCGTACCGTTGCGCGTGCGCGTCAACGATTTCCAGGCCAACCGCAGTCAGCGCCGCGCAATGTCGCGCCATGCCAATCTGCAGGTACGGGTACTCAAGCTGTGCTTCGTGCCGGAGCATTACCAGCTCTACCTGCGCTACCAGAATGGACGACATGCCGGCGGCGGCATGGACCACGACAGCATCGACCAGTACACGCAGTTCCTGTTGCAAAGCCGCGTCAATTCACGCTTGGTGGAGTTTCGCGAGCCCCTGCCGGACGGCAGCCCCGGTGCACTCAAGATGGTGTCGATCCTCGACGTGCTGAACGACGGCATCTCGGCGGTCTACACCTTCTATGAGCCCGATCCAGGCGCGGGTTACGGCAATTACGGCGTGCTGTGGCAGATCGATCAGGCGCGCAAGCTGTCTCTGCCGTATGTGTATCTGGGCTACTGGATCGAAGGCAGCCCCAAGATGAACTACAAGGCGCGTTACACACCGCATGAAGTCCTGCTGGACGGCAGCTGGCAGACACGAAGCGATTTCACAAGATAAAATTGCAGCCCGGTCATTCCGCGTTGCAGCACATGAGAAAACCACAATCCGACGTCCCGGCTACACCGGTCATCCAGGTCATTGAACGGATGTTCGCGCTGATCGACGTGTTGGCGTCGCGTGAAGAGGCAATATCGCTGAAGGAAATCAGCGAGAAGACGGGTCTCCACCCGTCGACCACCCACCGGATCCTGAACGATCTCGCGGTCGGCCGATTCGTCGATCGACCCGAGGCGGG
The DNA here is from genome assembly GCA_903872875.1 of uncultured Variovorax sp. Classification (GTDB taxonomy): domain Bacteria; phylum Pseudomonadota; class Gammaproteobacteria; order Burkholderiales; family Burkholderiaceae_C; genus Variovorax. The sequence goes on along the minus strand of CAIQMJ010000009.1, from coordinate 3,885 downwards.
CAGCTATCGGCTCGGCATGCGTTTGCTCGAACTTGGCAATCTGGTGAAGGGTCGACTGAACGTGCGCGATGCGGCACTGACTCCGATGCGCGAATTGCACAAGCTCACGCAACAGCCGGTCAACCTCAGCATGCGCCAGGGCGACGAGATCGTCTACATCGAACGTTCCTACAGCGAGCGGTCCGGCATGCAGGTGGTAAGGGCGATAGGCGGGCGCGCACCGCTCCACCTGACCTCGACCGGCAAACTGTTCCTGGCCGCAGACGATCCGCAGCGCGTACGCAGCTACGCCACACGGACTGGCCTGGCCGGCCATACCCGCAATAGCATCACGCAATTGCCCCTGCTGGAGCGCGAACTGGCGAAAGCGCGCCAGTACGGCATCGCCAGGGACAACGAGGAACTGGAACTCGGCGTGCGCTGCATGGCGGCGGGCATCTACGACGATCAGAACAAACTGGTCGCCGGCCTGTCGATCTCCGCGCCGGCGGATCGCCTGGACGAAGGTTGGCTCCCCAAGCTTCAGGCTACGGCGAGCGAGATCTCGAGTGCACTGGGCTACAGCGCCGACTCACCAACGGCGCGCTGACACACGTTGCATTCCGGGGCGGCCGGCGGCGATCTCGGAAAAAACCACGGGCAGCCGTTGGGCAGACCATGGTTCTCGCATGCTCAGGCTGTCATTTCGAATACTCGATCGCGGTTATCCCATGCTCGGTCAGTCTCCAGCGATGTGCTGCGAGGCGACGTTCTGAATGCTCGGCGCCATGAATTGGGTGGCTTCGACCCAGCGACGAACACGTTCCGCATCCGCAATACGACTGAACTTGCCAGCGGAATCGAGGAACACCATGATCAACTTTCGGCCGGCGATCTTGACTTGCATGACCAAGCACTGGCCGGCTTCGGAGATGTAGCCGGTCTTCTGCACACCAATATCCCAATCGGGATTCTTCACCAGGCGGTTGGTCGTGTTGTACTGCAGCACGCGGTTGCCGACTTCCACCTGGTAATTGGGCGAGGTGGTCAGCTCGCGCACCGTGGCATCGGTCGACGCAATATTGACCAGCAGCGCCAGATCCTGCGCGCTGGACTGGTTATGGAAAGACAGCCCGGTTGGCTCTACGTAGTGCGTGTCGTTCATACCGATGGCGCGCGCCTTGGCGTTCATCATGCTCACGAATGTGGCGAGACCGCCGGGATAGGTGCGGCCCAGCGCATGCGCGGCGCGGTTTTCACTCGACATCAGCGCCAGGTGAAGCAGCTCTCCGCGCGACAGCGTCGTGCCGACGCGCAGGCGCGAACTGCTGCCCTTTTCAGTGTCGACATCGTCCTGCGTGATGGTGATCATCTCGTCCATCGGCAACTTGGCTTCACTGACCAGCACGCCGGTCATGAGCTTGGTCAGCGACGCGATGGGCAACACCGCATGGTCGTTCTTGCTGAACAGCACCTCGCGGGTGTCCTGATCGATCACCAGGGCCGCACTCGACTTCAGATCGAGGACGTCATCGGTACGATGCAGGCCGGCCATCTGACCATAGGACAGGCGTGCCGGCTCGGCCACACGCACGACAGAACGCCGCTGCACCGCCACGACCGTCTTGCCATTCTTCTTGCGGATCGTGGCAACCACGTTGCGGCCGCCGCGCACACTTTTTTCTTCTGCGGCGGCAGCACGCACAGGCTTGGAGGCTGAAGCAGCGATCTTGCGCTTGCTGTCGCTGCTCGCAAGGGACTTCTTGGCAGCCGGTGCCTCCCGCTTGGCAGCCTCGGCCGCAGGCAATAAAAACGCCGCAGCGCACAAAGCAACGGCGGCGAGACGGAATAGGGGGGATACAGGGCTGGAAACTCGGTGAAGACGGGCTTCGGGCATCAAAACTCTCCAGCGGACGAAAGGGGGAGCCCGCAGTGTATAGAAATCAAAAAAATCGCGCAATAACAGATACTTGCGGCCCTTTCTGAATTCGAAACGAAGGATCGCCCCCGTATCTCAGCCTTGCGCAGCAACTCTCTCAGCTTGGCTCTGTAACTTGTTGAGAGCACTCAGATAAGCCTTGGCAGAAGCGACCACGATGTCCGGATCTGCGCCGACGCCGTTCACGACGCGGCCAGCATTCTGGAGTCGAACCGTCACTTCACCCTGACTCTCGGTCGATCCACTGATCGCATTCACCGAATAGAGCACCATCTCGGCCCCACTTTGAACATGGGACTCGATCGCCTTCAGCGAAGCATCAACCGGGCCATTTCCGTCCGACTGGCCCGTGACCTCCTTGCCCTGCACGGTGAACACGACGCGGGCTTGTGGCCGTTCGCCGGTTTCACTGTGCTGGGCCAGCGAGACAAAACCAAACCGCTCACCAACGTTCGAGCCCTCCTCGTCGCTGACCAGCGCAAGGATGTCTTCGTCAAAAATATCGCTCTTGCGATCGGCGAGCTCCTTGAAGCGCGCGAACGCGGCGTTGATGTCGGACTCGCTTTCCATCGTCACGCCGAGCTCCTGCAGTCGCTGCTTGAACGCATTGCGACCACTGAGCTTGCCCAGCACGATCTTGTTGTTGCTCCAGCCCACGTCCTCTGCCCGCATGATCTCGTAGGTGTCACGCGCCTTCAGAACGCCGTCCTGGTGAATGCCGGACGCATGCGCGAACGCATTGGCGCCGACAACCGCCTTGTTCGGCTGCACGACGAAACCAGTGGTCTGACTCACCATCCGGCTCGCGGCCAGAATGTGTTGGGTGTCGATGTTGAGTGTCAGGCCGAAGTAGTCGCGGCGCGTCTTCACCGCCATGACGATCTCTTCGAGAGAGCAGTTGCCGGCACGCTCGCCCAGGCCATTGATCGTGCACTCGACCTGGCGCGCGCCGCCGATCTTCACACCGGCGAGCGAGTTCGCCACGGCCATGCCCAGATCGTTGTGGCAATGCACCGACCACACTGCCTTGTCGCTGTTCGGCACCCGCTCGCGCAGCGTCTTGATGAAGGCTCCGTAGAGTTCGGGAATGGCGTAGCCGACGGTATCGGGCACGTTGATGGTGGTGGCGCCTTCGGCGATCACCGCTTCGATCACGCGGCACAGGAAGTCCATGTCGCTGCGGTAACCATCTTCAGGGCTGAATTCGACGTCGCCGACCTGGTTGCGCGCGAAGCGCACGGCCAGCTTCGCCTGCTCGAACACCTCGTCCGGCGACATGCGGAGCTTCTTCTCCATATGCAGCGGCGAGGTGGCGATGAAGGTGTGGATGCGGCCGTTGGCCGCCCCTTTCAACGCTTCCGCGGCGCGGGCTATGTCACGGTCGTTGGCACGCGACAGGCCGCAGATCGTTGAATCCTTGATTGCGTTCGCAATCAGGCGAACCGCCTCGAAGTCGCCATTCGAGCTCGCCGGAAAACCCGCCTCGATCACGTCAACCCGCAGCCGCTCGAGCTGGCGCGCAATGCGCAGCTTCTCGTCCTTGGTCATCGAGGCGCCAGGCGACTGTTCGCCGTCGCGCAGGGTGGTGTCGAAAATGATCAGCTTGTCGGTCATCGTGGATATCCTTTTTTTTGGCGCCCTGCGCGGCCCGCTCAGGCTGCGGCAGCTTCGGATCGCACACTGCGTGCATCGTGTCCTCGCGATCGCTCGAGCCCCGAAACGATCGCCTTCAGGGACGCCGAGATGATGTTGGCGTCGACACCGACGCCGAACAGCGTCCGGGCCTCATCGATGCGCAATTCGAGATACGCCACCGCCTGTGCATCCGCACCGGCGCCAATCGCGTGCTGGTGGTAGTCGATCACGCGGATCGCATGCCCGGTCGATGTGGCAAGCGCCTGGATGAAGGCGTCGATCGGGCCATTGCCACGGCCTTCGATCTTCAGGACATCGCCGTCCCATGGAAG
>CAIQMJ010000008.1 GCA_903872875.1 uncultured Variovorax sp. | reverse complement strand
GGAACTGGTGTCGCCGCAGCCGTGCCGCCCGTTCGACGCCGCACGCGACGGCATCAGCCTGGGCGAGGCCGCGGGCTTCGCGCTGCTGGAACGCGCCGATGCCGACGCGCCCGACGCGCCCGCCCAACTGCAGTTGCTGGGCTACGGCGAAGCCAGCGACGCGCACCACATGTCGACGCCGCATCCGGAAGGCCTCGGCGCCGAACGCGCGCTCGACGACGCATTGGCGCGCGCCGGCATGGCGGCGGACGCGATCGACTACATCAACATGCACGGGACGGCGAGCACCAAGAACGACGAAGTCGAAGGGGCGCTGGTGGCGCGGCGCTTTCCGGCCGCCACGCACGCGAGCTCGACCAAAGGCTTCACCGGCCACACGCTCGGCGCGGCCGGCATCGTGGAAGCGGTCGTCAGCCTGCTCGCGATCGAGACCGGCCTGATGCCCGGTACCGTGAACACCACGCAGCCCGACGCGGACTGCGGCCCGCAGATCCGCCTGGCACCGGCACGCGGCGACGTGCACCACGCATTGAGCAATTCCTTCGGTTTCGGCGGCAACAACTGCGCCCTGATTTTCGGCAAGACATGACTGTGCGTACGCTCCATATCGAAGGCCCGGCGCTCTGGTCGCCATTGCTGCCTGGCTGGGAGGCGGCACGCGCAGCCTTCATCGGCCAGGGCGCACCGGCCGATCCGCCGGCAAAGCGGCCGTCGCCACAACTGCTCGCACCGGCCGAGCGGCGCCGCGCACCCGACACCGTCGCGCTGGCGCTCGAGGTCGCGAGCGCAGCCGTTGCCGCTGCCGGCCGCGACGCGAAGGACCTGCCCTGCGTCTTCATCTCGGCGCACGGGGACCTGGGCATCAACGACTACATGTGCAGCACGCTGGCGAAGGAGCCCACGCTGCTGTCGCCGATCAAGTTCCACAACTCGGTGCACAACGCGGCGGTCGGCTACTGGACCATCGGCACCGGCTGCATGCAGGCGAGCAATTCGGTGTCGGGCTACGGACGCAGCTTCGCGGCGGGCCTGCTCGAAGCCGCCGTGCAGTGCGTCGCCGACGACCAGGCCGTGCTGCTGGTCGGCTACGACATGCCGGCGGTCGGTGCGCTGGCATCGGTCACCGACAGCGTCGGCCTGCTGGCGGTGGCGATGGTGCTGGCACCCGCGCGCACCGAGCGCACCGTGGCGTCGTTCGACTGGTCGCTGGTCGACGGCACGGTCGGGGAAACGGCGACGCAGTCCAGCGCCGGCGCGTTGCTCCGCGGCAATCCCATGGAACAGGCCCTACCGCTGTTCGAGCGGCTCGCCGTCCAGCCGGAGGCGAGCCTGAACGCCGCGCCGGTCCATCTGTCGATCTCCCCCACGCTGTCGCTTCGGCTGCAGCCCGCTCAAGAAGGCTGAACCATGGCGATCGCCACGCAACGACAACACGACGTGGTGATCATGGGCGGCGGCCTCGCAGGCCTGACGCTCGCACTGCAGCTCAAGCGGCAGTTCGCCGACATCGACGTGCTGGTGCTCGAGCGCCGAGCGCATCCTGTGCCGCATGCGGCGCACAAGGTCGGCGAGTCGTCGGTCGAGATCGGCGCGCACTACTTCGACACGGTGCTGGGCCTGAAGCCGCACCTGCAGCAGGATCAGTTGCGCAAGTTCGGCTTCCGCTTCTTCTTCAGCGAAGGCCGGCGCGACATCGACCAGGTCACCGAGATCGGCGTGAGCCGGGCGCTGCAAATCCCGAGCTACCAGATCGACCGCGGCATCTTCGAGAACTACCTGGCCGAAGAGGCGAAGCGCCGCGGCGTGCGGTTCGTCGACCATGCGCTGGTGCGCCAGATCACGCTGGCCGACGATGCGCAGCAGCCACACCGGCTGAGCTGGACGCAGGACGGCGAGGCGCACGAGGCCTCCGCGCGCTGGGTGGTCGACGCATGCGGCCGCGCCGGGCTGCTCAAGCGCAAGCTCGGGCTGGCCGAACCGAATGCGCACGACGTCAACGCCGTCTGGTTCCGGATCGGGGAGCGCATCACGCTCGACGACTGGAGCGACGACCCGGCCTGGCGCAGCCGCTGCGAGCCGAAGGCGCGCTGGCTGTCGACCAACCACCTCGTCGGCGCGGGCTACTGGGTGTGGCTGATTCCGCTGGCGTCGGGCTCGCATTCGGTCGGCATCGTCGCCGACCCGAAGTTCCATCCACTCGACACGTTGGACAGCTTCGACAAGGCGATGGACTGGTTCAGGACCTACCAGCCGCGCCTGTTCGACGCGCTCGATGGCAAGCGCGCGCTGCTGCAGGACTTCGCGTTCTTCCGCCATTTCTCCTATGGCTGCAAGCAGGTGTTCTCGGGCCAGCGCTGGGCGCTGACTGGCGAGGCCGGCCTGTTCCTCGACCCGTTCTATTCGCCGGGCAGCGACTTCATCGCGATCGGCAACACCTACATCTGCGACCTGATCGCACACGACCGCAACGGCCGCTCGATCGAGGCCCGAGCGCAGCTGTACGACCAGCTCTACCACTCGTTCTACGAGAGCACGCTGACGCTTTATCAAGATCAATATGCGCTGTTCGGCGACCCGCAGGTGCTGCCTGTGAAGATCATCTGGGACTACACCTACTACTGGGGCGTGCTCTCGCAGATCTTCTTCCAGAAGCGCCTGACCGACGTGGCCGCGCTCGGCGCGCTGCGCGAAGAACTGCAGCATTGCCGGCAGCTCAACGTGGAAGTGCAGAAATTCCTGCGGGCCTGGTCGGCGGTCAGCGACAAGGCCAATCCGGCGGTGCTGCTGGACCAGGCCTCGCTGCCCTGGTTCGCCGAGCTGAACCGCAGCCTGGCCGACACGCTGGACGACGCCGGCTTCAAGGCGCGCATCCAGGCGTCGACCGAACTGCTGCGCGTGCTGGCGGGCGAAATCCTGGAACGCGCCGCCGGCTGCCATCCGGCGCCGGACGCCAGCGCGCTCGAGGCGCTGCTGCGCGAGCGGATGCCGGCATCGGCAACCGGCGCACGATCTGGCACCATGCTGTTCGAAGCCGCCTGATCGCCCCGTGTGGCGCTGGGCGACGCCTTGGTTTACCCCAACTTTACGGAGCGTTCAAGCCGCCTTGCCGGCCACGCGCAATCATGGCCGTCATGACGACCCCACAACTCCTGCTGATCGAAGACGATGCGCGCCTGGCGCAGATGGTCAGCGAATACCTCACGCAATCGGGCTTCGGCGTGAGCCACGCGGCCGACGGCATGTCCGGCCTGGAGCAACTGCAGCAGCATGCCCCCGACCTGGTGATCCTCGACCTGATGCTGCCCGACATCGACGGGCTCGACCTGTGCCGCCGCATCCGCGCGCTGCCCGGCGCGCTGGCCAAGGTGTCGGTGCTGATGCTCACCGCCAAGGGCGACCCGATGGACCGCATCATCGGCCTGGAGATCGGTGCCGACGACTACCTGCCCAAGCCTTTCGAACCGCGCGAGTTGCTCGCCCGCATCCGCGCCGTGCTGCGCCGGCGCAGCGAAAACAGCAGCGATGCGGCCGCCATCACCGTGATGCGCTTCGGCACACTGGAGATCGACCGCAACGCCCGCACGGTGACGGTTGGCGGAATCCCGGCCGACCTCACGTCCTACCAGTTCGACCTGCTGGTCGCCATGGCCGAACGCGCCGGCCGCGTGCTGACACGCGACCAGATCATGGAGGCCGTTCGCGGTCGCGAGCTCGAAGCCTTCGACCGCTCGATCGACGTGCACATGGGCCGCATCCGTGCCGCGATCGAGGTCGACGCGAAGAACCCGAAGCGCATCCTGACGGTGCGCGGCGTGGGCTACGTCTTCGCCAAGCAGCAAGACTAGAGAGATGGCTCTCCCCCAGGCTTCGCGCACCTCGTGTCGCTTCGCCGACCCCCTTCCGGGGCCGACACCAGCGGCCGGCGAAGCCGGTTCCGCGGTGTCTGTTCGAACGAGGCCAGGGTGGCCGTGAGAGGAATCAATTGATCGGACTCTTCACGCGGCACCTGTATGTACGCATCTGGGTGGCGGTGCTGCTGGGCGTGGCGGCGCTGACCTTTGCGGCGGGGTTCGCCTGGCGCGTCGCGGTGGAGAACGAGCGCTCGCAGCCGGTGCCGCGCGATGTGACGTTGACCGACCCGAACGGCCAGTCGCTTGGGGGCGGCACCGCGATGCGCGTCGGCCGGCCGGGCGAAGGGCTGCGCTTCGACATCACGCTCGACAGCGGGCAGCGCGTCACCATGCAGTTCGGGCCACGCGACCGCGAGGACCGCGGCGGAGGACCGCCGCCCTGGTCGCGTCCGCAGACCGGCTACCTCTGGATGCTCGGCATCGTCGGGCTGGCGGTTGCGGTCGCGCTGTTCCCGATCGTGCGGCGCCTCACGCAGCGGCTCGAGGCGCTGCAGCGCGGCGTCCAGCGCTGGGGCGACGGCGACCTGGCGGCGCGCGTGCCGGAAGAAGGCCAGGACGAGGTGGCCGATCTGTCTCGGCGCTTCAACGCGGCAGCAGGTCGCATCGAGACGCTGGTGCGTTCGCACAAGTCGCTGCTGGCCAACGCATCGCACGAGTTGCGCTCGCCGCTGACGCGCATCCGCATGGGGCTGGAACTGATGGGCGACCAGCCGAACCCTGGCGCGCGGCGCGAGATCTCGCGCAACATCGGCGAGCTGGACCAGTTGATCGACGAGATCCTGCTGGCGAGCCGGCTCGACGTGAGCGAGGTGGACGTCGGCACGGTCGAGACGGTCGACCTGACCGGCCTCGCCGCCGAGGAGTGCGCCCGCATGGATGCCGAACTCGACCTGGCCGAGGGTACGCGCAGCGACAGCCTGGCCGTGCAGGGCGTCCCGCGGCTTTTGCGCCGCGCGATCCGCAACCTGCTGGAGAACGCGCGGCGCTATAGCGATGGCGCGATCACGGTCTTGGTACGGCGCCACAAGGATGCCGTCGACATCTGCGTCTATGACCGTGGCCCAGGTGTTCCTGCGGCCCATCGGGAGCGCATATTCGATCCGTTCTATCGGCTTCCCGGCGCCAGCGAGCGCTCCGGCGGCGTCGGATTGGGCCTGTCTCTTGTGCGATCCATCGCTCTTCGGCACGGCGGCTCCGTCCACTGCGAAGACCGCGAAGGCGGCGGAGCCTGCTTCGTCCTGCGCCTGCCGGCCCCTTCCCAATCTGCGCCATCTTCCTGACGACCGCGCCCGGTGCGCCAATCGTCAACTACGGGCGGCACCGTCAGCGTGCAAGGGATTTCTTGTCGCTACCTGCGTCGCGGCCGGGGGACCTGGCGAACATCGCGTCAGCAGTAACCCATGCCAGCATGAAGATGAAGAAATGATTTTCCCTCGAACTCCACAGCGAGGCGTTGATCATGCTGTCGATCAGGAAGATCGCCGCAAAACTTAATAAAAACCCTCTCTGCTCAGGCGTCGCACGCCGCGACGCCCACACTGGAGAGAAAACAAGCGCGGCAAAAAGAAGCAAGCCCAAGAGGCCATGCTCGACCCAGAAGAAGAGAAACTGATTATGGGGATGCCAGTGGCCGAACTCGCACCAATCAGGCGTGGGCACGACACGGCACCATTGCTCGTGGTAACTGCCGGTGCCCCAGCCCGTGATCGGCCGCTCCTCGATAAGTCGCCAGGTGTTCTTCCAGAAATTGATGCGACCACCTATGCTGGTGAGCTCCATGCGATCACTCGCTTTCGCTTCTTCCAATGCCAGCTGAAATCTTTCCTGCGCCGTGATCGAGGTCAATGCCACGATCATCACGCTCGCGACCAATGCGCCCAGAACCAGCCAGCGCTTGTATCCACGAACGCTCGACATGACGAAAGCAAAAATCGATGCAAACAGCAACACGTAGCCCGTGCGGCCATTGGACAGGTGGGAAATGCTTATCGCGGCAAGCAGCGCAATGATCCACCAGAATCCACGTAGACCAATTTTCTGCGCCTTCAAACCGCGATCCAATGCAATGATCACGAAAAATGACATCATGATGCTTTGCGTGATGTAGTCTCCGATGACCGTGTGGTCAATTCCCCAACCTTGGTTATGGGTCTTCGACCATGGCAGATCTATCCATATATTGGCATAGACGGATGCAAGTATCAGCAGCATGGCACAGACATATGCCGACATGCATAAACGCCGCCACCGCGCATCCGAGAGCAGTGAAATGAATATCGGCAGCATCAGCAATTTTGCATACTTTGCCAAATGGACAAATACATACTCCCTGCTGGAACCTGGATGGAAGCACCAAAGCAATATCACCGCATACAGAGCACCAGCTATCCACACGACCGGCTGTTTTCTGACTTGCCTGAGATAGAATCCTGCTTTTCCGCTGAGCAGCCACAGCACGGCGGTCGCCGACATCGCGAGATAGCCCAGAGCCATTGCGACAGGGAAGAAAAAATATGCACTGACCATGCAAATTGGCGCGGCCCGGCCACACCAGTCAGAAAAATTGCTTATTTTCATCATACGAGCGAATCTATTTTTTATGCTCAAGTCTCTCAGGAGACGATTTATCAATTGAATCGACCCGCAGGAATTCCATCATGAAACTCCCCGCCGTGCACACGATGCATTGGGACAACATTCCAGAATCGATCATCAAGGGACAGAAGTCTGTCTTCGATCATCTGGAGATTGAACTGACCCAGGAAAATTTCAACAAGAAATCGCACGGCGTGTGGATGAACGAAGTAGTCGCGCGAAAAAATTCAGACGAAACGATCATCTTCTGCGACATTGACGCATTTCCGATCAGCAGGAAAGCCTATTTGCATGCCATCGAATGTGCTCGCAATGGTGCGATCTTTGGACTGGCTCAATTCTCAAACCACAAGAAAGGGACAGAACTGTATGCCGGTCCGATGTTCATGGCCTTTCAGAAAAGCACCTGGGAAAAATTGGGAAGCCCGAATCTCAAGTCGAGCGGCGACCATGATGCAGCCGAAGTCATGTCGTTTCTTGCACGGAGAGAAAATGTCGAATTGGTCATGTCACGCCCGTCGAGCTGCCTGATACCCAAATGGGCCCTCGGGCATGAGGGTGTATTCGGAATTGGGACATTTTATGGAGAATGTGACTTTTTTCACCTGTTCGAATCACGAAAATCGGCCTATGAGCAGATCTTCGATGAAGTCGCAAAGGACATCGCGTCCGGCCGGCCCTTGAATTTTCGTCATTATCTCGAAATCGCGAATTCACCAGAACCTTCACCGGATTCGACTGCTCATCCGAAAAAGAAAAAATTCTGGAGTCTTTTCTGAGACCAGTTCTCATGCCGAGTGGATTCGAAATCCAGGCGTGCATTTGCTGACGTATCGAGACCATGCCTCTACCTATTGTTTTCATCAATCTTGTACGCGACCGGGAAAGGCGCGCAAGAATCGAATCGGAAGCACACCGACTGGGATTGGCAATCGAGCGAATCGACGCTGTGTGGTGGGCAGATCTTTCCCATGAGGACCAGCAATTCCTGTATTCGAAATCGCTGAACGAAAAACAGTACTACCAGCCGCTGGTAGCCGGTGAGAAAGGCTGCTACGCGAGTCACCGAGTTGCCTGGCAGCTCCTGCTGGAAAGAAATGCGCCTGCAATGGTTATTCTGGAAGACGATATTCGACTGGACGACCGTTTTGCGGAGGTCATGGAGGCCATCGATCAATTGCGCCAGCCGTGGGACATGATCAAGCTGATTGGCCGGGACCAGGAAAAACTCCGTGCGTCGCGCCCGCTGACCACCTCCACGAGACTCGTGGAATACAGTCGCGTACCCAGCGCGACGGCCGGCTACGTCGTCAGCCGGGCCGGTGCAATCAAGCTGCTTGAAAAGCGCCAGCCCTTCGGACGGCCGATCGATGTAGATCTTCGTTTCTGGTGGGAGTGCGACTTGCGGGTGCTTGGGGTTGTCCCATCGGTATTGCATCTGGACGAGACGAGCTTCGTTAGCAGCATTGGATATAAACCGGCACCTGCCAATTTGGGTACACGGTGGCGAAAATTTCGCATGAAATTCAAATTGACGTTCTGGAATTCGTGGCACGGCATCCGGCGGCGGTGCTCCATTGCCCTGTGAAGCCATGCATGATGCTTGCCACTCATGCAACCGGAACGCCATTACGAACGGCGACCAATAGCTGCTCGTACCGACGCTGCATTTCAGACACATCAAAGGAAGCCTCGGCCTCTTCTCGCGCAGCCTTCGCCAAAGCCGATGCTGTCGCGGGCGAGGTCAGCAACCGCTCGAGCGCAATGGCGAGTGCTTCTGCATTTCCCTCCGGGACCAGCAACCCCGTCCGCTCGTCATCGATTACCTCGCGCACACCGATCACATCGGTTCCAATGCATGCACAACCCGCCGCCATGGCTTCCGTCAACGCCAGGGGCATGCCTTCATAGTGCGTGGAAAGAACGAAGATCTGTTTGCTCATGAGCAACTGCGGAATCTGCCCGACCGATCCGAGAAAAGTCACCTGGCCTCCGAGATGGAGTCGTTGGACCAGATCCTGAATTCGGCGCTGGACCCCTTTCTTGCCTCCGCCAGCGAGATAGAGCCTGGGCTTCAAGCCCTTTTCGGCCAGCAATGACAGCGCCCGTACCAATGTCGCGTGGTCCTTCTGGCGCCCGAAGCGGGACACCATGATCACGCAGGCTTCACGTTCGGCCCATGGGCGCAAGTCGCCTATGGAAAATTTCGAGAGGTCAATGCCGTTGGGAATGGCGACGCACCGGTCAGGCGGGAAACCCAGTTCAAGCAGGCGGCTACGTACCCCCTTGGACACTCCGACACTGGCGGCCGTCCGGCGCGCAAGCCAAAGCGCCTGGGCAAGGCGCCAGCGGGTATACCGTTCACGGGAATTGTGTTCGACATGCACCATATGCGGAACACCGGCCAGCAGCCCGGCGTAGCGCCCCCATAGATGCTCGCTGAAGCCATGCGCCACAAGAATATCGGGGCGCCACGACTTGGCGATCCGATTCAATGCCCAGATGGTGGCGATGTGCGCCCAGCCCGGCACGACACGCACATCGATACCTTGGGCGCGAAGTGCTTCCAGTCGCGCCGGATCGGTCGATGGTTTGCGCCTCAGTACCAGCAGCACATCCATCGAATCCGTTCGGCGTGCCGCCAGGCACAAGTCCACCGCTACCTGTGTGGCACCGGAAAACCCGCCTGTGACGAAATGCAGCACACGCAAGGTCTACTCCCTACAGGAATGCGAAGGGCACCGCCGTCGAAGCGGGACAGATATGAACGCGCAAGTCAAGGAGAGGGCTCAAAGCGCCGCAGCATCGGCCCGCCTCGCTTCAGTGGCCGCCATGCACGGTCTCGCCGGCCTTCAGGCGGTACACCGTGCCGCAATAGGGGCACTTGGCTTCGCCGGTGTGGGCGACGTCGAGATAGACCTTGGGATGGTTGTTCCAGAGCTTCATGTCCGCCTTCGGGCTCGGGCAGTACACGCCGCCCTGGGGATTCAGATCCTTGGCGAGCAATTCGATAGCGGCTTGGGGGGAGGCCATGTTCAGACTTTCGTGAGCCAGTGAGCGTACTTGGGATTCTTGCCGTTGACGATGTCGAAGAACGCGCTCTGGATCTTCTCCGTGATGGGGCCGCGCGAGCCGCCATCGCCCCGATTCCCGATCTCGACGCGGTCGAGTTCGCGGATCGGCGTGACTTCGGCGGCGGTGCCGGTGAAGAACGCTTCGTCGGCGATGTAGATCTCGTCGCGCGTGATGCGCTTCTGCACCAGATCGATGCCGAGGTCCTTGCAGATGTGCAGGATCGTGTTGCGCGTGATGCCGTTGAGCGCGCCGGCAGACAGGTCGGGCGTATAGACCACGCCGTCCTTCACGACGAACACGTTCTCGCCTGCGCCTTCGGAGACGAAGCCGCTCGCGTCGAGCAGCAGTGCCTCGTCGTAGCCGTCGTCCAGCGCTTCCATGTTGGCGAGGATCGAGTTGCTGTAGTTGCTGACCGCCTTGGCCTGCGTCATCGTGATGTTCACGTGGTGGCGGGTGTAGCTGGAGGTCTTCACGCGGATGCCGCGCTTCATGCCCTCCTCGCCGAGGTAGGCGCCCCAGGCCCAGGCCGCGACCATCGCGTGGATGGTATTGCCCCGCGGGCTCACGCCCAGTTTTTCGGAGCCGATCCAGACCAGAGGGCGCAGGTAGCAGCTTTCCAGGTTGTTCTCGCGCACGACCCGCTTCTGCGCCTCGTTCACCTGTTCCTTGGTGAAAGGGATCTTCATGCGAAGGATCTTGGCGCTGTTGAACAGCCGGTCGGTGTGCTCTTCGAGCCGGAAGATCGCGGTGCCATCGACCGTCTTGTAGGCGCGCACACCTTCGAAGACGCCACAGCCGTAGTGCAAGGTGTGGGTCAGCACGTGGATCTTGGCGTCGCGCCACTCGACCAGCTGGCCGTCCATCCAGATCTTGCCGTCACGATCTTCCAGCGAAGGGGGGAGCACGCTCATGTTCTTTGTCCTTTGGGGAGGCGGGGGATATCGGGGGAATCTGAGGAAATCTGTCGCAAAAGCTTGCGATTTTACGGCGGCGCGCAGAGCGCGGCCGGCCGACAATGGCGGGCTTTGCCATCCCCTGTCCGTAAAGGTTTGCTGTGTCCGTATTCAAGAACGTCATCGTCTATCGCATCGAAGCACCGTGGTCGCAGTCGCTGACCGATGCGGAGGAAGGCGTCGGCAAGATGCGCTACGTTCCGTGCTCCCCGTCGCAGGAGAAGTCCATCGGTTGGATCGAGCCGCGCGGCCAGGAGAACGGCCCGCTGGTCGAATCCGTCGGCGGCCAGTGGCTGCTCGAATTCATGATCGAGACCAAGGCGCTGCCGGGTTCGGTGGTGCGCCGCAAGGTCGACGAGCGGTGCGCGCAGATCGAGGCGACCACCGGCCGCAAGCCGGGCAAGAAGGAAAAGCGCGACCTGAAGGAAGACATCACGCACGAGCTGCTGCCGATGGCCTTCGCGCGCTATGCGCGCATCGCGGTCTGGATCGACCCGTCGGAACACCGGCTGGTGATCAACGCGAGCAACGCGGCGCGCGCCGATGAAGTGGTGACGAGCCTGGTGCAGTCCCTCGAAGGCTTCGCCGTCACGCAGATCAACACGCAGATCGAGCCGGCCAGCGCCATGTCCGAATGGCTGTCGAGCCAGGAGCCGCCGGCCGGGTTCACGATCGACCGCGAATGCGAGCTCAAGGCCACGGACGAATCGAAGTCGGTGGTGCGCTACGCCAAGCATCCGCTGGACATCGAGGAAGTGCGCCAGCACATCGCGTCAGGCAAGCGCCCGACGCGGCTTGCGATGACCTGGGACGACCGCGTGTCCTTCGAGCTCAGCGAGTCGATGCAGATCCGCAAGATCGTGTTCCTCGAAGGCACGGCCGACGCCGCGCCAGGCGGCAAGAAGGAGGACAACTTCGACGCCGATGCAGCGATCGCCACCGGCGAACTCGGCCAGCTGGTGCCGGCATTGCTGGAAGCACTCGGCGGCGAAGCGGCGTTCAGCGCCGCGCTGCCCGATGCGCCTGTGGCTGCAGCCAACGCTCCCGCAACCGCTCTGCCCGAAGACGCCCCGTTCTGAACTGCTGCCGCGCTAGTCGGTGACCGGAGGGCGGGTCATTTCCCAGCTCTCCAGCTTGCCGCCGACAAAAACGGCATCGACGTACGACCCACCACCATCGGTCCAGCGGTACAGCTCAGGCTGTTCGTCCTTCGGCGACCGCAGTTCGCCGAGCGCGCGCGTCATGGCCATCACGTGCAGCAGCGTCGAGCCCTTCTTGAGCTTGGCATTGAGCATCACCGCACTCGCGACATAACCGATCGGCCGGTCGGCGGCCCGCTTGAGCGTCTGCATCGTGCGGTTGAAGTGCATCAGCAGGAACATCACGATCGCGCCCGCGGCCAGCGCGACACCGCCCCAGCCGTAACCGCGGTAAGCGAAGCCGAGCAGCACCAGGCCGCCGATCGGCACCAGGAATTTCTGAAATTGCATGGCGCGAATTGTCGCCGCGGGCCGGCGGCTGCACGAAGCCTGCAATTCGGGGCGTGGGGCTAATCCAGCCGTCGCACGATGTCCAGCGCCTCCTCCACACGATCGACGGCATGGATCGTCAAGCCCTCGATCTCCTTGGCGCCCTTCTTCGGCGCGTTCGCCTTCGGCACGATGGCCACGCTGAAACCGAGCTTGGCAGCCTCGCGCATGCGCTCCTGCCCACGCGGCGCGGGCCGCACCTCGCCCGCCAGGCCGACCTCGCCGAACGCGATGAATCCCTTGGGCAGCGGCTTGCCGCGCAAGCTGGACGTGATCGCCAGCATCACGGCCAGGTCGGCCGCCGGTTCGCTGATGCGCACGCCGCCGACCGCGTTGACGAACACGTCCTGGTCCATGCAGGCCACGCCCGCGTGGCGGTGCAGCACGGCCAGAAGCATCGCGAGCCGATCGCGGTCCAGGCCGACCGACAGCCGCCGTGGGCTCGGCCCGCCGTTGTCGACCAGCGCCTGGATTTCGACCAGCATCGGCCGCGTGCCTTCGAGCGTGACCATCACCACGCTGCCCGGCACCGGCTCGGTGTGCTGGCTCAGGAAGATCGCGCTCGGGTTGGTGACGCCCTTCAGGCCGCGCTCGGTCATCGCGAACACGCCGATCTCGTTGACCGCGCCGAAGCGGTTCTTGATGGCGCGCACCAGCCGGAAGCTCGAATGCGTGTCGCCCTCGAAATACAGCACGGTGTCGACCATGTGTTCGAGCACGCGCGGGCCGGCGAGCGCGCCTTCCTTGGTCACGTGGCCGACCAGCACGATCGCGGTGCCCGAGGCTTTGGCGAAGCGCGTGAGGTGCGCCGCGCATTCGCGCACCTGCGCAACGGATCCAGGCGCCGAGGTCAGCTGGTCGGAATAGACGGTCTGGATCGAGTCGATCACCGCGATCGCCGGGCGGTGCGCGTCGAGCGTGGCGATGATCTTCTCGAGCTGGATCTCGGCCAGCACCTGGACCTGCGAATGGTCGAGCCCGAGCCGGCGCGAGCGCAGCGCGACCTGCGCGCCGCTTTCTTCGCCGGTCACGTAGAGCGCGTTCTGGCCGGCGCGCTGCAAGGCGTCGACCGCCTGCAGCAGCAGCGTCGACTTGCCGATGCCCGGATCGCCGCCGATCAGCGTGACGCCGCCGGGCACGATGCCGCCGCCGAGCACGCGGTCCAGCTCGTCGATGCCGGTCGAGGTGCGGTCGACGTCAGTCGCCTCTATCTCAGACAGCACGGCGATGTCGCCTGTGCCCGCGAGTGCGGCGAAGGGTGTGTTGAATCGGTTGTTCGCCGAGCCGGCGGCGGGCGCGGCGACCTGCTCGACGAGCGTGTTCCAGGCGCCGCAGCTCGGGCACTTGCCCAGCCACTTGGCGCTGGTGCCGCCGCATTCGGAACAGACGTAGTTGGTTTTTTCCTTGGCCATCGGGCAAGTGTAGGCAGCGCGCACAAGGGCAAGGGAAAACCCCGCCGCCCAATGGACGACACGCGACGCGGCCGGCGTGCGACCGCATTCAATAATCGATCATGCGCACCCCCCTCAACACCTTCAAACAGGCGATGCAGGCCGGACGGCCGCAGATCGGCCTCTGGGTCGGCCTGGCCGACAGCTACGTCACCGAGCTCCTCGCGGGCACCGGCTACGACTGGCTCCTCATCGATGGCGAGCACGCGCCGAACGACGTTCGGTCGGTACTTGCACAGCTGCAGGCGGTCGCCAGCGCGGCGTCGGCGCTGCCGGATGGGGTCGCGCGACCCCATCCGGTCGCGCGCGTGCCGGTTGGCGAGACGGCGCTCATCAAGCAGTACCTGGACATCGGCGCACAGACCATCCTGGTGCCGATGGTCGACACCGCCGCGCAGGCCGCGCAGCTGGTGCAGGCGATGCGCTATCCGCCCGAGGGCATCCGCGGCATGGGCTCGGCGCTGGCGCGCGCATCGCGCTGGCAGGCCTATCCGGACTACATCCACGAGGCGAATGCGCAGGCCTGCCTGCTGGTCCAGGCGGAAACGGTGGAAGCGATGCAGAACCTCGATGCGATTGCGGCCACGCCCGGTGTCGACGGCGTGTTCATCGGGCCGGCCGACCTGTCGGCGTCGATGGGCTTCCCGGGCCAGCCGGGCCATCCCGACGTACAGGCGACGATCGCCGACGGGATCGCGCGTATCCGCCAGGCCGGCAAGGCGCCGGGCATCCTGTCGACCACCGAGGAGCAGGCGCGCAAGTGGCTCGCGGCCGGCGCGCTGTTCGTGGCGGTCGGCGTCGACACCATGCTGCTCGACGCCGCCGCACGCCAGCTGTTGGCGCGCTTCAAGACCGGCGCGGCCGGCGCCGCGGCGAACGGCTACTGAACGCTCGCTGTTTCCGGGATCTTCCCGGACCTTTCCCGAAATCAGAACGAAGAGACGAGATGACCGACCCCACGAAGAAACAAGACGAAGCGCCGACCAGCCAGTCCGCCACGCCGCCGGCCTTCCGCTCCGCCCTCATCCGCACCGGCACGATCCGCGCGACCACGCGCAGCTTCCTGCACGCCCTGGGCCAGGACGACGAGGACATCGAACGGCCGCACGTCGGCGTGTTCCACACCGGCGGCGAGATGAGCCCCTGCAACCTGAACCTGCGCGAGCAGGCCCAGCACGCGAAGACCGGCATTTATGCCGGCGGCGGCACGCCACATGAATGCCCGGTGGTGTCAGTCAGCGACGGCCTGACGATGGCGCATTCGGGCATGCGCTTCTCGCTGATCTCGCGCGAGCTGATCGCCGACAGCGTCGAGGCCTCGACCCGCGGCCATCAATGGGATGGCATCTTCGCGATCGGCGCGTGCGACAAGAACCTGCCCGGATTGATGATGGGCATGGTGCGCTGCAACGTGCCGAGCGTGTTCGTGCACGGCGGTTCCGCATTGCCGGGTCAGATGCCCGGCCCGGACGGTCGCGACCTGAACGTGGTCGACACCTACGAAACCATCGGTCAGGTGCTCGCCGGCACCGCGACCGCCGAAGACCTCGAAGCCATGAGCCGCGCCTGCCTGCCGACAGCCGGCGCCTGCGCGGGCCAGTTCACGGCCAACACGATGGGCATGGTGTCGGAGGCGCTGGGCCTGGCACCGATCGGCTCCAGCATGGTGCCGGCGGTGTTCAGCGAGCGCGCCCCGCTGATGCGCCGCGCCGCGCGCCAGTTGATGAAGGCGGTGCTGGGCGACGGCCCGCTGCCGCGCGACGTCGTGACGCGCAAGGCGCTCGAAAACGCCTGCGCCGTGGTGTCGGCCACCGGCGGATCGACCAACGCCGCGCTGCACATACCGGCGATCGCGCACGAAGCCGGCATCAAATTCCACCTCGACGACGTGGCCGAGGTGTTCGCGCGCACGCCGCTGATCGCCGACCTGCGGCCCGGTGGCCGCTACCTGGCGCGCGACGTGTTCTACATCGGCGGCGCGGGCGTGATCCTGCGCACGCTGCTCGAGCAGGGCTATCTGCACGGCGATGCGCTGACCTTCACCGGCCGCACGCTGGCCGAGGAAGTGGCCGGCGCGCCGGCACCGGACGGCCGGGTGGTGCGAGAGGCCAGCAATCCGATCACGCCGGACGGCGGGCTGGCCGTGCTCAAGGGCAACCTGTGCCCGGACGGCGCGCTGCTCAAGACGGCCGGACTCCAGACGCTGGTGCACCGCGGCCCGGCGCGCGTGTTCGATTCGGAGGAAGAAGCGCAGACCGCCGTGCAGAACCAGCGCTACCTGCCGGGCGATGTGATCGTCATCCGCAACGAGGGCCCGAAGGGGAGTCCTGGCATGCGCGAGATGCTCGGCATCACCGCCCTGCTCTACGGCCAGGGCATGGGCGACAAGGTCGCGCTGCTGACGGACGGCCGCTTCTCGGGCGCCACGCGCGGCCTGTGCATCGGCTACGCGGGCCCGGAAGCCGCCGACGGCGGGCCGATCGCAGCGCTGCGCGACGGCGATGTGATCGCGATCGACGCGCGCGCGTCGGCGCGCAGCATCACGGTCGAACTTGCAGCAGAGGAAATCGCGCGCCGACTGGCCGGACGTGAGGTAAACGCGGGGATGCGAATGGGCGGCCTGCTGGAAAAATACGCGCTCACCGTGCGTCCGGGCCACCAGGGCGCCGTGACCCATTCGGGCGCCGTCACCTGGCTGCGCGACGCTTCCTGAAACCAACAAGACAGACACAACGGAGACAAGACATGAACTTCACACGACGCCATCTGCTGCAGACCACCGGCGCCTCGGCACTGCTGGCGAGCATCGGCCAGCAGGTCTTTGCCCAGACCATCGAGACCACCCGGATCATCACCGGCTTCGCGGC
>CAIQMJ010000007.1 GCA_903872875.1 uncultured Variovorax sp. | reverse complement strand
CGTGCCGAAGGTCGCGATCTGGCTCACGGCGTCGCGGCCGTACTTGTCCTTCACATAGTCGATCACGCGGTCGCGATTGCCCTGGCAGAAGTCGATGTCGAAGTCGGGCATCGAGACGCGCTCGGGGTTCAGGAAGCGCTCGAACAGCAGGTTGTATTGCAGCGGATCGAGGTCGGTGATCTTCAGCGCGTAGGCGACCAGCGAGCCGGCGCCCGAGCCCCGGCCCGGCCCGACCGGACAGCCGTTCTGCTTGGCCCAGATGATGAAATCGCCCACGATCAGGAAGTAGCCGGGGAAGCCCATCTTCAGGATCGTGTTGATCTCGAACTCGAGCCGGGCGACGTAGCGTGGGCGCTCGGCATCGCGCTTGGCGGCATCTGGATACAGGTGCGCGAGACGGTCTTCCAGCCCCTCGAAGGAGAGCTGCCGGAAGTACGCGTCGACCGGCATGTTGTCCGGCGTCGGGAAGTTCGGCAGCTGCGGCTTGCCGAGCACCAGCGTCAGGTTGCAGCGCTTGGCGATCTCGACCGTGTTGGCGATCGCGCTCGGCACGTCGGCAAACAGCGCCTCCATCTCGGCCGAGGATTTGAAGTACTGGTCGCGCGTGAACTTGCGCACGCGTCGGGGGTTGCCAAGGATTTCACCCTCCGAGATGCAGATGCGCGCCTCATGCGCCTCATAGTCGTCAGGCCCGGCGAACTGCACCGGATGCGTCGCCACCACCGGCAGCCGCAGCCGCGCCGCCAGTTGCACCGCCGCCACCACGTGCGGCTCGTCCTCGGGCCGTCCGGCGCGCTGGAGTTCGATGTAGAAGCGGTGCGTGAACAGGCTCGCGAGGCGCAGCGCGACCTCGGTCGCGCGCTCCGCCTGGCCCTGCAGCAACGGCGCGCCGAGCGGCCCGGCCTGTGCACCGGACAGCGCGATCAGCCCGCCGTTCAGCTCTTCGAGCCAGGCCATCTTGCAGGCCGGCTGCGCCTGCCCGCGACTCACGTTCTGTGTCCAGGCGCGTGCGAGCAGTTCGGAGAGATTCAGGTAGCCCTCGGTGCTCTGCACGAGCAGGACGATGCGGGTCAGCGCGCTGGGCTCCGCGCCAAGCCCTTCGAGAAAGATTTCGGCGCCCAGCACGGGCTTGACGCCCTTGCCGCGCGCCTCCTTGTAGAACTTGACGCCGCCGAACAGGTTGTTCAGGTCGGTGATGGCGAGTGCGGGCTGTTGATCGGCGGCGGCGGCCTTGACGACCTCGTCGATGCGGTTGGTGCCGTCGACGACGGAAAATTCGGTGTGCAGGCGCAGGTGGACAAACATCGCGCCATTGTAGAAACCCGGCCCGCCCGAGCCGTCGGGCCGGCCGGGCAGGTTCAGTAAGAAAGCGTGAGCTGCGCGATCGCCGGAATATCGAAGGACACCCCGTTGAGCATCACCGTGACCGTCAGGCGTTCGACCTGGCTGAAGTAGGCATCCCAGGTACCGGCCAGCACGCCGGTGTTCGGGTCCAGCGTGAAGGTGCCCGGCAGGTAGCCTTCGGTCAGCGTGAATCGATAGCTTGCGCCGTCGATGTTCAGGCCACCGTTCGCATAGAAGATCGGCGCGCAATGCACCGGCGCGCCCACTTTCCCATTGCAGTCGTGACGGATGTAGACCGGCGAGCTGACGTCGAACCTGGCGATCAAGGAGCCGCTGACTTCCTGCCCCTGGTTGCGGGCGGTCACCAGGACGCGGTAGGTCGCCCCGTTCGCCAGAGCCCTCGGCGTACCGCTGAGGGCCCCGGTCGCCGGATCGAGTTCGATGCCGGCGGGTGGCGGCTGCGAATCGTCCCAGGCGAATGCGTAGGTGGCACCAGGCTGCAGGCCCGTCACCGTTGCCCGCATCGGAAAGCCTGCGAATCCGCCGACCTCGCCACTCGATCCGTAATGCAGGTCGAACCCGCCGACGTTGATCATCAGCGGCGTTTCGGATGTCAGATGGGTCGTACCGACCGGGGATGACACCGTCACGCCGATCCGCGGTCTGTAGCTTCCTTCGGTGGTGGCGACGCCATGGATCCGGCCGGTCGACGGGTCGAGGATGAGACCCGGTGGCAGTGTGCCCTCGTCGACTCCGTACGTCACCGTGTCCTGCGCAGTGCGCGTCCAGAAGTTGTTGAGCGTCGGCCAGTCGGCGGCTTCGCCGACGACGATCCGGTTGCTCGGCAACGAATAGATCGTGGTCGGGCCGAACACCGTCACGCCTGCGTAGACGTCGAGGTGGTTAGCGACATTGGATGCGCTGAAGTCGACGATGAACTGGAACGACCCCATTTCCGTCGGGGTTCCGGTGATGGAACAGTCACCATTGAGCGATACGCCAGCGGGCAGCCGCCCAGATTTCACCGTGCAATTCGGCGCATGACCTTCGAGCCCCGTGATGGACGCCCGAACGGACCCCGGACGGAAAAGATAGAGGTCCGCGCCGATGGACACGGACACATGCAAGGTCCCGCTGTCTCCCCCGCCATCGCCGCCCCCGCCGCCACACCCCACCAGCGCCGCGATCAACGCGATGCACGACCAAACCCTCGCTCCAACCCACATTTCGTTGCCCTACATTTTTTTGATTGGACCACGCAGGAATCCGCACGAACTGCAGTCATTCCCCGGTGCGCGGCCGCGGAAGACGATCTCCCACCCTCTGATCGTAACGTCGAGTTACGTCTGGAGACATGGGTTCATATGAGCGCACCCACCTCGGTCCAGAAAAAAAGAAAATCCCGGCGGTGCCGACAAACCGGTAGCGCCATGATGCGGGGGGTCGCCATGGCAATTGCCGCTTGCGGCCCCGCCTGAAGTTCCCGTTGAATGGCCATGAAGACGCCCCACCTGAACAAGATGAAGACAATCGACGAGATGCTGAACCTGGATCTGCTTACATCCGACCAGCACCACCAGATCGGCTCCTGGATTGCACGCGCCAACTCACCTGAAGAAATCATGAAGATGCCTGCTTCACTCTGGCAGGCCCTGGAGCGCGCCAGCGAGGTCATGGGCATCAACGAAGACCTGATGCGTCCGCCGTCGCTTGACGCCGGAGGCACGGGCTTCAGCTAGCGTATTCGGAGTCTCACGCTGAAGGGTGCCGGCACGAGGGCTGTCCACGGACCGCCCGGACCCCGTCGCCGTGCCCGGCGCTTCTACAATCCGCGCCGTGCCTCAGACCCTCAACATCGCCGCCTACCTTTTCACCCCGATCGACGATGCGCCCGTGCTGCGCGAATCGCTTCTGGCCAATGCACTCGCCCGCGAACTCCGCGGCACGATCCTGCTGGCCACCGAGGGCATCAATCTCTTCCTCGCCGGCGACGCCGACGGCGTGCGGGGCTTCGTGGCAGACCTGCATCACGACCCGCGTTTCGCCGCGCTCGAGACCAAGGAAAGCTGGTCCGACACCCAGCCCTTCCGCCGCATGCTGGTCAAGGTCAAGCGCGAGATCATCCGCATGGACCATCCGGCGATCCAGCCCGCCGCGGGCCGCGCACCGGGCGTCGATGCGCCGACCTTGAAGCGCTGGCTCGACCAGGGCCACGACGACGCCGGCCAGCCGATCGCGCTGCTCGACACGCGCAATGACTTCGAAGTCGACCACGGCAGCTTCGAAGGCGCCATCGACTGGCGCATCACCAAGTTCACGGAATTCCCGCAGGCCCTGCTCGACCACCGCGGCGACCTCGCAGGCAAGACGGTCGTGAGCTTCTGCACCGGCGGCATCCGCTGCGAGAAGGCGGCGATCCTGATGCGCGAGGCCGGCGTCGAGAACGTGCTGCAGCTCGAAGGCGGCATCCTCAAGTATTTCGAGCAGGTCGGCGGTGCGCACTACCGCGGTGACTGCTTCGTGTTCGATGGTCGCCGCACGCTCGCGCCGGACCTCAGCGCGAGCGCGAATGACGCCAGCGCACGCAAGTCCGAAGACCCGGACTTCGACCGGAAGAGTTGAAGCCAGCCGGGACGGCTGAAGCCTGCCGGAGGCTGCTCAGGCCGGCGTGGTGCCCGTGTCCGGCGCCGGCGACTGCACCTGGAACGGATGCCCCGGCAGCGGGATGAATTCGGTCTCGCCCGGCACGTGGCCCATGCGCTGCGCAGCCCAGTCATCACCGGCCTGCAGGATGCGTTCGCGCCGGCTCGAGACGAAGTTCCAGGTGATGTAGCGCGGCCCGTCGAGCGGGTCGCCGCCGATCACCATCAGCCGGATGTCGGCCCGCGCCGTCAGCGTGGCGCCCTGGCCGTCGGGGAGCAGCACCATCGCATGCGCCGAAACGTCGGTGCCGTCGACCGACAGGCCGCCGTCCACGGTGTAGAGCGCCATCTCGGGCGCCAGCGCGGGCAGTTCGAACTGCGTACCGGCCGCAAGTGCGATGTCGAGGTACAGCGTCGGCGCGAAAGTCCTGACCGGCGAAACGGCGCCGAAGGCCTCGCCGATGAGCACCCGCACGCGCACGCCTTGCTCGTCGACTTCGGGAATCGCGGCAGCCGGCGTGTGCGCGAAGCTCGGCTCGACTTCCTCGAAGGCCTGGGGCAGGGCGGCCCAGAGCTGCAGCCCGTGGTTGGTGAAGGTCTGGTCGACCAGCCGCTCGGGCTTGCGCTCGGAATGCACGATGCCACGGCCCGCGGTCATCCAGTTGATGGCGCCGGGCTGGATCTCCTGCACGCTGCCGAGGCTGTCGCGATGCATCATCGCGCCCTCGAACAGGTAGGTGACGGTCGCCAGGCCGATGTGCGGATGCGGGCGCACGTCGTGCTGTTCGCCGGGCCGCTCGGTGGCCGGGCCGAAATGATCGACGAAGACGCAAGGCCCCACCGAACGACGCTTCGCGGCCGGCAGCAGTCGCCGTACCTTGAAGCCACCGCCGAGATCCTTGTCATGCGGGGTGAGGATGAGCAGATCGTTCATGGTGGGGGGCGCGGCCCGAAGCCGCGCATTGGGGTTGGATCAGCCTTGGAGCTTAGCTGCGACGGCGGCAACGCGGGCGCCGTAGAGCTTGGCGGTGTCCAGATCGCCTTGGGGGATTTCCGTGACGCTCGCGTCCGACGGCGACTGCACCAGCAGGCCGACCGAACCGCCAAGGTTGTTCACGTCGTTGCGCGTGGCTGCCTTGGCGTTGGCGGGCGGCAGGCCCAGGCTGACCCAGAGGCCGCCGTGCTGCGACGCCAGCGTCTGCAGGTACTGAAGCGTGACTTGCTTGTCGCCGTTCAGGCTGGCGCTGTTGGTGAAGCCGCCGAACACCTTGTCTTGCCAGGCGCGGGTGAACCACGCCTTGGACGAGGCGTCCGCGAACTTCTTGAACTGCCAGCTCGCGCCGCCCATGTAGGTCGGCGTGCCGAAGATGATGGCCTTGGCGGCGTTCAGCGTTTCCCATGCGCCTTCGGGCAGGTTGCCGTCGGCGTCGATGGCGATCAGATCGGCGCCGGCGCCTTCCGCCACGATTTGTGCAACACGTTGGGTATGGCCGTAGCCCGAGTGATAAACGACTGCGATGGACATGATGATTTCTCGAGAAAGAGGACGAAATACAAATAGCGGATCTGTTCAAGCGAACACCACGGAACCGGCTTTGCCGGGCCGTCGGTGTTGCCCCGGAAGGGGTTGGCGAGGCGACACGAAGTGGGCCAGGCCTGGGGGTTACTTCTTATCCAGGCTGATGCGGCCGGCGCCGAAGGCTGCGAAGGCCAGCAGGCCGCCGGCGATGGCGATGTTCTTGTTGAAGTTGATCTGCTGCATCATCTTCATTGCGTCCGGAGCCGACCAGTACTTGTGGAAGAACAGCGCGGTGGCGACGGTGAACACGGCCAGCACGATCGCCGTGATGCGGGTCTTGAAGCCCAGCAGCAGCGCGATGCCGAATCCGAGCTCCACGATGATCGCGATGATCGCGCCGACTTCCGGCAGCGGCAGGCCGACCGAGCTGATGTAGCCCACGGTGCCCGCGAAGCCCATGATCTTGCCGAAGCCCGCCGGGATGAACAGGTAGGCCGCCAGGATGCGGCCGACCAGGGCGATGACGTCCTGGGTCGAGTTGGTCGAGATGCCGGACGAGCCGGATGCGGTGATGGTTGCCATGGGAAAACTCCTCGGTTGAAAAATTGGAGAGACAGCGGGGGGAAAACACCGGGGTGGTCGCCCACCCCGGTGGGAAATCAATCGGCCAGATCGAATACCAGCACTTCGGCGTCCTTGCCGCCGGCCAGCGACAGCTGCGGCTCGCCCTGCAGCATCGCGGCATCGCCGGTCACCAGCTTCCTGCCGTTGACCTCCAGCTCGCCACGGATCAGGTGCACATAGCTCTTGCGGGCCGGGTCGAGCGCCAGTTCGGCCTTCTCTTCACCGTCCAGCAAGCCGGCGTACAGCCGCGCGTCGGCATGCACCGTCACCGAACCGTCGGTGCCTTCCGGCGAGGCGACCAGGCGCAGCTTGCCGCGCTTCTCGGCCACGTCGAAGTTCTTCTGCTCGTAGCTCGGCTCGATGCCGCGCACGTTCGGCTGGATCCAGATCTGCAGGAAGTG
>CAIQMJ010000006.1 GCA_903872875.1 uncultured Variovorax sp. | reverse complement strand
CCACCGACTCCGGCGGCACCATCGCGAGATTCACGAAAAGACGCGGCAGATAGAAGAGCCCAGCGAACCAGCTGGCGACGAAGACGATATGAAGTGATTTGACCCAGAGCATGACGCCAGTTTAGGGCGACCCATGCGGGCAAAAAAAAGCCCGGCGTCAAAACGCCGGGCTGGGAAGCCCTTTTGCTGTCACACATCAAGGCACCCGCTCAGGGAGGAAAAGCGGGGAGCGGCAAGCCGCCCGAGACAGAATTTAACAAAGCGCCGACCTGCCATCAAGCATCGAAGACACTTTTTTTGACATATCAGCTCTCGACACGACCACAAAAGTAGTGTTGGAAAGCGTGAAAAGGTTACCGGCAAGCGCGCCGCAGCGCCTTGTGCCTTGTTCATCTGGGGCACAATTTTCCGCATGACCTTCCACGCCCCCTTTCCCGCCGGCCGGCCGCGCAGATTGCGCCGCGACGCCTTCACCCGCAATCTCGTGCGCGAGCATGCACTCACGGCGCATGACCTGATCTATCCGGTGTTCGTGCAGGAGGGCTCGCGACGACGAGACGCTGTCGCTTCGATGCCGGGCGTGGAACGTTTGAGCCTCGACCTGCTTCTGCCAGTGGCCGAGCAATGCGTGGCGCTGGGTATCCCTGTCATGGCGTTGTTCCCCGTGATCGATCCGGGCTTGAAGACGCCCTCGGGAGACGAAGCCTTCAATCCTGAAGGCTTGATCCCGCGGGTGATCTCGGCATTGAAGTTGCGCTTCCCCGAGTTGGGCGTGATGACCGACGTGGCTCTCGACCCCTACACCAGCCACGGACAGGACGGTCTGCTCGACGAAAAGGGCTATGTGCTGAACGACCCGACGGTCGAAGTGCTCGTGAAGCAGGCACTCACGCAATCCGCAGCCGGCGTCGACATCGTGGCGCCAAGCGACATGATGGACGGCCGCATCGGCGCGGTGCGCGATGCGCTCGAGGGGGTCGGCGATGTACACACGCGGATCATGGCTTACAGCGCCAAGTACGCGAGCGCCTTCTACGGTCCGTTTCGCGACGCGGTCGGTTCGGCCAGGAACCTCGGCAAGAGCAACAAGATGGTCTACCAGATGGACCCGGGCAATACCGACGAGGCGCTTCGGGAAGTTGCGATCGATATCGCCGAAGGTGCGGACATGGTCATGGTGAAGCCAGGCATGCCTTACCTCGACATCGTCCGCCGGGTGAAGGATGAGTTCCGCGTGCCGACCTTCGCCTACCAGGTGAGCGGCGAGTACGCGATGCTCAAGGCCGCGGCACAGAATGGCTGGCTGGACCACGACGCCGTGGTGCTCGAAAGCCTGCTGGCCTTCAAGCGCGCCGGCGCCGACGGGGTGCTGACGTATTTCGCACTCGACGCAGCGCGCCTGCTGCTGGAGAAGTAGAGTCGGGTCGCGCGGCGGCGGGGAGGTCGGCGCAGGCCGCCGCCACTCAGACGAAAGGCAATTCCACCACCATGCGCATCTTCGAGATCAGCGGTTCGCAAGTCCGCGAACACCATGCCCTCGGTCCGCTGGCACAGCCGGGCGCATGCCGCAACGGCTATCTCTGGATCTCGCTCACGCGCGAGGAATTCCGCGGAGCCCTCGGCGAGGTGCAGCACATCCTCCAGTCCCTGTGCGCCGTCACGCTGGTCGATCTGCACATCAGCGACCTGCTCAACGATCAACTGCCTTCGCATTACGACTACACCTCCCAGTACGACGTGATCGTGTTCCGGCGGCTCGCGGCGAGCAGCGCCGCAGTGCCTTCCGCCGCGTCGCCGCCGCAAGCCGGTCCGCCGGTGCGGCGGCGCATCGACACGCGGCCGGTCGGCTTCGCCGTGTTCGATCGCGTGCTGCTGTCGGTGCATCCGGACGATGGCGCCGTTCGCGACGCCTACGCTGCAAAACTCCTGGCCGCGGCCAGCCATGGCGACCGGCCCGACGCAGGCGGCCCGGCGCTCGATGTCCGCGCCACCACCTCGCGTGTTCCGACGGGTCCGGCCGACCTGATGCTGCGCGTGCTCAATCAGATCGTCGATGCATACCTCGACCTGCGGCGCGAGCTCACACGGCAACTCGACCACTGGCAAGCCGAACTGATCGATCCGAAAAGCCGCTTCACGAACTGGAGCGCCTTGATGGCCGCGCGCCAGTCCTTGCGTCATCTCGACGAGATTTGCGACGACCAGCGCGCAGCGATGCAGGACTGGCTCGATGCACTCGAGACACTGCCGACGCCCGCCACGTCGCCTGAAAGCCGCGTCCACGAGCTGAATCTCGTGCGCAGCCGCGATGTGCTCGAACACATCGACCGCGTGGTCCACCACGTGCGCCGGCTCGAGCAGAACGCCGAGACCGCCGTGCAGATGCATTTCAGCATCCAGAGTCATCGCACCAACGACATCATGCGGGTGCTGACGGTGCTCACGGCCATTTTCCTTCCGCTCAACCTGATCGCCGGCATCTTCGGTATGAACTTCGAATTCATTCCACTGGTGCACAAGGCCGACGGCTTCTGGATCGCCATGAGCTCCATGGGCGTGAT
>CAIQMJ010000005.1 GCA_903872875.1 uncultured Variovorax sp. | reverse complement strand
TGGCTGGTCCAGGCGAACTATTCGCTGCGCGGTCGCTACGACGCGATGTGGTGCCAGTTGCGGGTGCTTGGCTCCCAGTTCGGCCTGGCCCGCATCGACACGCAGTACGAGGACAGCCGCCGGGCGCCATGAGCCGGCCGGCCGCCGACGCGCGCAGCGTCGCCGTCAGTTCGACGGTGCATCGAAATCCGCTGCGGAATGCCGCTCGGGCAATTGGCCCGCTTCGCCCGAGATCCGGTTGACCCGGCGTCCGCGCTGCACCGCCGGCCGCTCGGCGATCCGCTCGGCCCAGCGCCGCACGTGGCTGTATGTCTCGACCTGCAGGAATTCCGCCGCGCCGTAGACCTGGCCCCTGACCAACGCGCCGTACCAGGGCCAGACGGCGATGTCGGCAATGGTGTAGTCGTCGCCCGCCAGATAGGGCGTCTCCGCCAGGCGCCGGTCCAGCACATCGAGCTGGCGCTTGACCTCCATTGCGAACCGGTTGATCGCGTATTCGATCTTGGTCGGTGCATAGGCATAGAAGTGGCCGAAGCCGCCGCCCAGGTAAGGCGCGCTGCCCATCTGCCAGAACAGCCATGACAGGCATTCGGCGCGCCGGGCACGGTCCGTCGGCAGCAACGCGCCGAACTTCTCCGCCAGGTAGGTGAGGATCGCGCCCGACTCGAACACCCGCACCGGCGTCGGCTCGCTGCGGTCCAGCAGCGCCGGGATCTTGGAATTCGGGTTCACATCGACGAAGCCGCTGCCGAACTGGTCGCCTTCGTTGATCCTGATGAGCCAGGCGTCGTACTCCGCGCCTTCATGGCCCAGCGCCAGCAGCTCTTCCAGCATCACAGTGACCTTGACGCCGTTCGGCGTCGCCAGCGAGTAGAGCTGCAGCGGATGTTTGCCGACCGGCAGTTCCTTGTCGTGCGTCGGCCCGGCGATCGGGCGGTTGATGCTGGCGAACCTGCCGCCGTTTTCCTTGTTCCAGACCCAGACCTTGGGTGGAACGTAATCCGAAGAATCGACCATGCGTTGGACTCCATGTGCGGGACGACCGGGTCCCGGGAAAAGAGCCCGCAGCTTAGGACAAAGTCCCGGCCGGCGAGCGTGGCCCGGCGCCAAGGCCGCTCGCCGTGGGGGCATGTGCGCGTCAGGCTGCAGCTTTTCGCGGACGCCGCACTGCGCGGACCTTGCCGCTGCTGCCGCCGCCGCAATAGAAGAGATCGGCGCCATCCCACTCCAGCCCGCTGATGCCGGTGCCTGCCGGCATCTGCAGGCGCTCGCGTACGGCGCCGCTGGCCGGATCGATGCGGCGGAGTTCGCTTTCCTCGGCCTCCCAGGTGCCGTGCCACAGCTCGCCCTCGACCCAGGTGACGCCGGTCACGAAACGGTTCGACTCGATGGTGCGCAGGACCGTGCCGGTCTGCGGATCGATCTGGTGGATCCGGCGATCGCGGTACTGTCCCACCCACAGGCTGCCTTCGGCCCAGGTCAGCCCCGAGTCGAACCCGTGGCCGGGCGCCGGGATCGACGCGACCACCTTGCCGGTGGCTGGCTCGATCCTGTCGATGCGCGACTCGGCGATCTGGTAGAGATGCGTGCCGTCGAAGGCCGTGCCGGCGTCGCAGGCAAGGTCGAGCGTGTGCATCGGCTCGCCGCTCGCGGGGTCGAAGCCGACCAGGTGCGCGCCGGTCGCGGCCCAGACACGCGCACCGTCGCATGTGACGCCGTTCACGCGGCTCGCGCCGGCGAAAGGGCCGTACTCGCGCACGATCTCCGCCGCGCGCACCGGCGGCTCGCCCGCGGTGCTGCCGGCTGCAGTTGTGGTGTGGATGTCGTCCACGGTGGCTGTGCTGCTCGTCATTGGTGGCTCCTGTTGATGCGCCCGGATTGGCGCGGCAGAGTCACTCTACGCAAGCGGCAGCGCTGCGGGGAGTAACAAGATCGTCGTGAATTCCGCCAGCGGCGGCGCCAGCCAGCGCTGCGACCGGCCTCGCCCGATCGAGCGCACGCGCGCTTCGGCCTCGAGCTCGGCCAGGGCGCGT
>CAIQMJ010000004.1 GCA_903872875.1 uncultured Variovorax sp. | reverse complement strand
GCCACCATCTGGCCACGTCCACCGGTCGCACGGACCGGCTTGACGCGCACTGCGCCAGCGCCGAGCAGAGAGCGCCCCGCCCTGCGTGCATCCTCCAGCGAAAAGGCAGAAAACCCCGTCAGCACGGCGCCCGCGACCCGCTCGCCGAACTCAGGATTCCAGCCCTGCGGCCGCACGGCCTTGGCGTCGAACACCGGATGCGTGATGGCCTTGGTCGCGATGAAGGGATGCGGCACCACGCCGCCGAAGAGATCGTGTATGCCCTCGATACCGACGGCCTGCGCCTCGGCGCTGCCGATGGTGTCGCTCGGAACGAAGTAGGTCGGCATAAGGTATTCACGGCCTTCCACATGCTCGCCGCCGTATTCGAAGTGCTTGATCGCAGCGAGCCTGCGTGCGAAGCCCTCCCTGGTTGCAAATTCGTGTGCGGCGGCATAGGAACGCTTGCTGACGCCCCAGGCGACCACGCCGCCGGGATGCATCAGCGAGGCGGCAGAGAGGGCAGACAAGGACGTGGCCGCAAGGGCCTGTGCGCTGGCGAAAGATGTCATGGCAAAGGCCTCCGGTGCTCGGCTTCCAATGAATGGGATCGGTGCAAAGAGAGATTTCATGATCGCCACCCCGCACCCAGTCCGCATCGTCCATCGGCGCAGATGCGAGCCGTCATTCGCCTACAGCCTGTCAGGCAGCGCAGCCAGAAAAAAGCCACCCGCAGGTGGC
Organism: uncultured Variovorax sp.; assembly: GCA_903872875.1. GTDB lineage: Bacteria > Pseudomonadota > Gammaproteobacteria > Burkholderiales > Burkholderiaceae_C > Variovorax. The sequence goes on along the minus strand of CAIQMJ010000004.1, from coordinate 1,123 downwards.
TCGCGCGTGATGGACTGCGGTCCGCGCAGAATCAACGGCGCGGCTGGTCGCGCAGCATCTTCATCTGATCGTGATTGCGCTTGGCACCCTGCGCCTGGCGCTCGACCAATGCCAGTACATCCATCGGCAGGTTGTGCTTCAGCGCCTTGCGATAGCGCGCGACCGCAGCGTCTTCGCCGCGCTCGCATTCATCGAGCATCGACTGCTCGCTGTTCGCACCCACGGCACCCTTCACGTGGACCCAGCCTCGGTGCATCGCACCGCTGACCGTACCGCCTTCGGCCGGCTTGCCTCCATAGCGCGTGACCATGTCGGCCAGCTCGCGCGCAGCCTCGCGGCATTGCGCCGCCCGGTCCAGGAACACGGTCTTCAGTGCAGACGTCTCGACCTCCTCCGCCAGGCTGCTGAAGCCATACTCGCCGTCGCGCGAGTTCTCGAGCAGATCGTTCAGCACGTCGATGACTTCCGAATCCGAGTTGACGATCTCGGCTGTATCGAAATCGTCTGCGTAGTAATGGCGATCGGCCCGGTCCCAGGCGGCGCGGGTCGCGGGCAAGGCATCGTCCCAGGCCAGGTCGGACTGCCCACGACGCAGGTTCCACTCGTTGGCGAGCGAAGGCTCGAGCAGGTCGAAGTTGTCGTCGGTGCGCGCGCGGCTCGACCAGCCGAGTTCATAGGCAGGCCGATAGTCGTCGTAGGTGCGCCCGGCCTGGTAGTAGCCCTCGCGCTCATACGCGTCGCGCCAATAGGCATCTTCGACGGTCGGATTCACGCGCTCGGCGACGGCCTTGCCGCCCAGGCCGCCGATCACTGCACCGGCAGCCAGGCCGACGGCTGCGCCGACCGGTCCGCCCGCTGCGCCGATCGCCGCACCCGCGACGGCACCTCCTGCAGCACCGACGCCCGTGCCGACCGGATGGGCACCCGGCGCGCCGGAAATCGGATCGAGGTTGCGTTGGTCGGTATAGGTCTGAAATTCGTTGTCTTTGGCCATGAAGTGACTCCTTGGATATTGCCTCGTCGAGGCAGGCTGATGGTTTCCCCGCTTCCGGCGAGGGGCGCCGGAAGCGGGGGACTGCTTGCTTTCCCCTGGAAGAAACTTCATGGTTCTCGCATCGCACGG
>CAIQMJ010000003.1 GCA_903872875.1 uncultured Variovorax sp. | reverse complement strand
GCGCCGGCCATGAAGGCGTTCATCAGGCGGTTGACTTCGGGGATGGGGAAGCCGCCGACCATGCCGATCTTGTTCGACTTGGTCATGCCGCCGGCCACCATGCCCGACAGGTAGGCCGGCTCCTGGATGAAGTTGTCGAACACGCTCAGGTTGGGTGCCGCCGGCTTGCCCGACGAGCCGACCAGGAAGGCCGTCTTCGGAAAGTCCTTGGCCACCTTGCGCGCCGCGGCCTCGACGCCGAACACGTCGCCGATGATCAGCTGATTGCCACCTGTCGCGTACTCGCGCATCACGCGTTCGAAGTCGGCGTTGCTGACGTTTTCCGTCGCCTTGTATTCGATGTCCCCGCGCGCCTCGGCCGCCTTCAGCGCCTGGTGCAGCCGGCCGACCCATTGCTGCTCGAACGGCGAGGTGTACACCCCCGCCACCTTGAGCTTGGCTTGTGCCAGCGCCAGCCCCGGCGCCCCCGCGGCCAGCGCTGCGGCCACGGCGATGGAACGAATGATCAACTGTCGGCGTACGGTCATGGTTCTTCTCCTGCGTTTAAAAATTTCGATCAGCACGCCCAGCAACCCCCGTGCCACGCAATGGAATTGCCAGAAACACCGTGGAACCGGCTTCGCCGGGCCACCGGTGTTGCCCCCGGTAGGGGGTGGCGAAGGCGACACGAAGTGCGCCGCAGCCTGGGGGCGAGCCTTACTTCGTGCCGAAGATGCGATCGCCCGCGTCGCCCAGGCCCGGCAGGATGTAGCCGTGGCTGTTCAGCTCGCGGTCGATCGCCGCGGTATAGATGGGCACGTCCGGATGTGCGGTCTGCAGTGCCTTCACGCCTTCGGGGCAGGCCAGCAGGCAGACGAACTTGATCGACTTCGGGCTCAGTTCCTTCAGCCGTTCGACTGCCGCGATCGCGGAATTGCCGGTCGCCAGCATCGGGTCGACCACCACGATGTCGCGGTCCTGCATCTCGCTGGGCATCTTGAAGTAGTACTCGACCGCGGTCAGCGTCTTGGGGTCGCGGTACAGGCCGATGTGGCCGACGCGCGCGCCCGGCACCACCGACAGCATGCCTTCGAGGATGCCGTTGCCGGCGCGCAGGATCGACACCAGCACCAGCTTCTTGCCGTCGATGACCTTGGACGTCATGGTCTCCAGCGGCGTCTCGACTTCGATCTCCTGCATCGGCATGTCGCGCGTCACTTCATAGGCCATCAGGGAACTGAGCTCGTTGAGCAGGCGGCGGAAGCTGTTGGTGGATGCGTCCTTGCGGCGCATCAGCGTGAGCTTGTGCTGGACGAGGGGATGGTCGATGACGTGAACGTTGCTCATGTTGGAAGTGCTTGGCGGCGATGCGCTGTTTGTTGTGATCCGAAGGGCGAGAGTCTAGAAGACAGTGCCATCGCTTTCGATGTGCAGAGGCGGCTTTCCGTCACGCAAGCGTTGTGCCAGTGCCCGGCCCGCGGCCCAGGTGCCGCCTTCGAGGATGCAGGCCAGCGGCAGCTCGTCGGCGCTCTTGCCGAGCGCCTTGCGCACGCGTGGCGCCAGCTCGTCCAGCAGCGCGACGGTGAGCGCACGCCATTCGACGATGAACTCGTCGCCGGCCTTCCACTTGCGCTCGGTGCAGCTCCGGTCCCGCAGCACGATCATGCCGGTGTCGATGAACAGGCCGCCGTTGCGGTACTCGGGCAGGCCTGTGAGCGCGTCGAGCCCGCGCACCTTGACGCCGGCCCACTCGAAGGGCTCGAGCAGCGAATAGGTCAGCCACTGCGACAGCTTGTGGAAGGGCATCCAGCCGTTGGTCAGGCCCGGACCATGCACGGCGCTGTGGCGCCAGCAGTCGCCGAGCGCGAAGTTCGGGTCGCCGCTGCCGATGCCCCCGGCCCGGTCGCTGCCGTCGGCCGCGATGCTGTCGATCGCGTTGGCAGCGGGCCAGATGCGCGACAGCGAGGTCAGCACGAGCGACAGTAGGTCGTGTGCCGTTATCTCGGCGGTGGGCGGGATGGCGGGGCCGTAAGGGCCCACCAGCGCGTCGAACAGGCTGCCGGGGCGTGGCTCGCCACCGTTCTGCGCAAAGACTTCCGGTTGCTCGTGCAGCGCCTCGCCGAGCCGGCGCAGCAGCGTGGCGCGGCCGGGCAGGCCGACCAGCGGATTCACCTCGCTGACCTGGAACGCCTCGGCCAGACGGTCGGTGATCAGCGCCCGCAGGCCGGCGGCATCGGCGCGCAGCGGATGGTCCGGATCGGATGAGAACAGCCCCGCCGTGAAGGCATGGAAGCTCGCAATGCCAAGGCCCTCGGAGCGCGTGAAGGTCTGGCCGGTGGCCGGTTCGACATAGCGCCAGTCGGGGCCGGCGCCGGCATCGAGCAGCACGCTGACCAGCGCGAGGTCGATCTGCACGCGTGCGCGTTCGCGCGGCGTCACCTTGTCGCCGAGCAATTCATCGAGCTGTGCCAGGCGATCGACATGGCCGGCCTCGAAATGGCGCCAGCGGCTGTGGAAGGGGATGTGCCCCGAGGCGTAGCGCTCCCGGGTGATGTCGGCCACGGTGCGCGCCGTGTCGTCGAATGCGCTGTCGCCGCCGATGGTGAACCAGCGCGACTCGCCGCGCCGTGCGCGGGCCAGCAGGGCTGCGGCGCGTTCGCGGATGGCGGAGGTGCTGCGCAGGAAGGCGGCCGCGGCGGCCGGCTGGTTCAGATCGCCCACGAGTTCGAGTTCGGGATCGACATGGCCGTCGGCGCCGGCGTGGCGCACCGCGGTGTTGGTGGTCGGCCGCTCGGGGTCGACGCCGTAGTTGTCCTTGCTCATTCGCTCAGTCCCCGGCCCTTGGCCTTCTTGAGTTCGTCGGCGTCCGGCACCGGGCCGGGCGTGAAGTAGCCGGCCGCCATCTTCGCGTCCATCTCGACACGGGCATCGGCCGGAATGAGTTCGTCGGGGATGTTCACCCGCTCGCCGATCTCGATGCCGGAGCCGGTGATGGCGTCGAACTTCAGGTTGCTCATCGACACGAGCCGGTGGATCTTTCGGATACCGAGCCAGTGGAACACGTCGGGCATCAGCTCCTGGAAGCGCATGTCCTGCACGCCGGCCACGCATTCGGTGCGCGCGAAGTACTGGTCGGCCGTGTCGCCGCCGACCTGCCGCTTGCGCGCGTTGTAGACCAGGAATTTCGTGACCTCGCCGAGCGCGCGGCCTTCCTTGCGCGAATAGGCGATCAGCCCGACGCCGCCGCGCTGCGCTCCCTGGATGCATTCCTCGATCGCGTGCGTGAGATAGGGGCGGCAGGTGCAGATGTCGGAGCCGAACACGTCGGAGCCATTGCATTCGTCGTGGATGCGCGCCGTGAGCTCGACCTCGGGGTTGGCCAGGTCGCGCGGGTTGCCGAAGATGTAGAGCGTCTGCCCGCCGATCGGCGGCAGGAATACCTCGAGGTCGGAGCGGGTCACCAGCTCGGGGTACATGCCGCCCGTTTCCTCGAACAGCACGCGCCGCAGGTCGCTCTCGCTGCAGCCGAAGCGGCGCGCCACCTCGGGCAGGTACCAGACCGGCTCGATCGCGGCCTTGGTCACCATCGCCGCGCCGCCGGCGGTGAGGAACTTGCCGTCGGCCTTGAGCCGGCCGCGCTGCAGCGCGTCGATCACCTCGGGCAGGATCACGTGGGCCTGCGTGACCGCGATGGTCGGGCGGATGTCGTAGCCGGCCGCAAGCTCGGAGGCGAACTCGCTCGCGATCATCGCGCCCCAGGGGTCGAGCGACACGATGCGTCCGGGCTCGCTCCACTGCGGATAGGGACCGATGACATCGGTCGGCGTGGTGTTGGTGAGGTCTGCCTTGTGCTCGCGCTTGAGTGCGCCGGCCGCAACGGCCAGTGCGCGGTAGACGCTGTAGGAGCCGCTGTGGGTGCCGATCACGTTGCGGTGCGCCCGGCTGGTCGTGGTGCCGACCACCGGCCCGCGTTCCTGCGCCGTCGCTGCGCCCCAATGGATCGGCAGCGCGCCGAAGCCGCCGGCATGCGAGGTCAGCCGGATGTGGCGAGGCGACGGGGTTGCGGCGTGGCTGGCAACTGCCGGCGCTGCGGTGTTGCTGCCGAGGACGCCGTAGGGCGGTGGGATGACGGGAACGGAAGGAGTCGAAGGAGCCGGAGAAATCGAAGCGGTGTCTACAGACATTGCGAGCCCTCAAAAACAGCAATGTAGCGATGGTCGCCGGGGCTGGCAAGCCGCGATGTACGCCTTGTGCCGTGGTCTCTGGCCACCCTGCGCCGCCGATGTTTTTCGCCGGGCTGTAACCTTCGCGGGCCATGCCACGAATAGACAAGGTAAGCCCGACGCCGGCGAGCGACGCCGAGACCGTGCTGCGCAGCCTGCTGTTGCGCGGCCTGGACGGCGACGCCGTGGCGTACCGCACGTTCCTGCAGAAGCTCAGCGTGCACCTCCGGGCCTTTCTGGGTCGCCGCCTTTACGGCTGGCCCGATGAAGTGGAAGACCTCGTCCAGGAATGCCTGCTCGCCATGCACAACCAGCGCCATACCTACCAGAGCGACCAGCCGCTGACGGCCTGGGTGCATGCGATCGCACGCTACAAGATGATCGACCTGCTGCGCGCCAAGCAGGGCCGCGAGGCGCTGCATGTGCCGCTGGACGATGAACTGGCGGTCTTCGCCGAGTCGACCGAGGAGGCGAGCGATGCGCGCCGCGACATCGGTACATTGCTCAGGACATTGCCTGATCGACATCGGCTGCCGATCGAGCAGGTGAAGCTGCAGGGTCTGTCGGTGGCCGAAGCGGCGCGCCGCACGGGCATGTCGGAGTCGGCCGTGAAGGTCGGCATCCATCGTGGACTCAAGGCGCTCGCGTTGAAGATGCGGGGCACCGCATGAAGACCGAGGAACTGATTTCGCTGCTGTCGGCCGATGCCGGCCCGGTGCAGCGCCATTCCGCTGCGCGCCGGCTCGGCTGGGCGGCAGCGGCTGCGCTGCCGTTGTCGCTCCTGCTGATGCTGGTCGGCTATGGGCTGCGGCGCGATCTCTCGGCAGTGGTCGGATTGCCGATGTTCTGGGTGAAGCTGGTGTTCCCGCTGTGCATGGCCGCGATGGGCTTCCTCGCGGTGCAGCGGCTGGCGCGGCCTGGCATGCGCGCCGGTGCCGCATGGGCGGGGCTGCTGGTACCGGTGCTGGTGGTCTGGTTGCTCGCGGTGCTTGCGTGGGCGGGGGCGTCCGAGACGGCACGCCCGGCGCTGTTGTGGGGCCAGAGCTGGCGCGG
>CAIQMJ010000002.1 GCA_903872875.1 uncultured Variovorax sp. | reverse complement strand
CGCTGGAAGGCCGACCGGTGGGTCGCAATCGTTTCTACGGCGCGAATGATCCACGGCGTAACACCGGGCTGGCGCTGGGATACTAAGGCCCGATTTTCAAACTGCCAGCCGGACTGGCCGACTTCCCGTTTTCTATGCAGCTTCAGGAAATTCTCTATAACCAGGGCTTCGGCACGCGACGCGTCTGTGCGGGGTTGGTTCAGCAAGGTTGGGTCGCCGTCGAAGGGGATTCGATGAGCGATCCTGCGACCGAGGTGGCCGTCGTCGAAGGGCTGCAGTTCACGGTGCAGGGCACGACGTGGGAGTACCACGAGAAAGCCTACTTGCTGCTCTACAAGCCGGCCGGCACGGAGTGCTCACAGAAGCCGTCGACGTATCCCAGCATCTACACGCTGCTGCCGTCACCGCTGCGGCTGCGGCCCAACAAGGGTGCGGTCCAGGGCGTGCAGGCGATCGGCAGGCTCGATCAGGACACGACGGGGCTGCTCTTGCTGACCGACGATGGGCAGTTCATCCACCGCATGGGTTCTCCCAAGCACCATGTGCCGAAGGTCTACGACGTGACGACCAAGCATCCGATCGATGCGTCGCAAGTCGACCGGCTTCTCGTCGGCGTCGTGCTCGACGACGATCCCCGGCCTGTGCGCGCCGCCGCCTGCGAGGCAACGGGCGAACTGCAGTTGCGGCTGACGCTGACCGAGGGCAAGTACCATCAGGTGAAGCGCATGCTCGCGGCGGTCGGCAACCGAGTCGAGGCGTTGCATCGGTCGCGCATCGGCGGATTGACCTTGCCGGACGATCTTGCGCCGGGGCAATGGCGCTGGCTCTCCGCCGAACAGGTGGATGCGCTGCGAACCGCGCGTTGAGGTCAGCCGGCCGCCAGGGTCGGGCGTTAAAGTCCCCATTGCTCGCCGTCACGGAACTCCTTTTGCAAGCTACTCAAGCTCCCTTTTCATCGATCGGCCGTCGTGCGGCCGTCCTGCTCGCCTTTGCGGCGTTCGTGCTGCCTGCGGCCGCCGAGCAAAGGCCGCCGCTGTTTGTCCTCAATTCGCTCGATGCGACGGTCAGCGTGATCGATCCGGTCAGCTGGACCGAGAGGCAGCGTATTCCGACCGGCAAGGAGCCGCATCACCTGTACATGACGCCGGACGAGAAGTCGGTCATCGTGGCCAATTCGGCAGGTGATTCGTTGACCTTCCTCAATCCGCGGACGGCCGAGGTCCAACGCGTCGTCTACGGCATCATCGATCCGTACCAACTGCAGTTCTCGCGCGACATGAAATGGTTCGTCACGGCCGGCAACCGCTTGAACCATGTCGACATCTACCGCTGGGACGGCAAGGACCTGAAGCTGGCCAGCCGTGTGATGACGGGCAAGACGCCCAGCCACATCTGGATCGATGCGGCGAGCACCGTGGCCTACGTGACGATGCAGGACAGCGATGAACTGGTCGCGATCGATCTGGCCACACAGAAGATCCGCTGGCGCATGCCGACGGGTGCGATGCCGGCCGATATCTTCGGTGTTCACAACGACCGCACGCTACTGGTCGGCTTGACAGGCAGCGATGGCGTGCAAGTGTTCGATGTGGCTGGCGAGAAGCCGGTGGCGATCGGCATGATTCCGACGGGCAAGGGTGCGCATGCATTCCGCTCCGGCGGCGATGGTCGGACGGTGTTCGTGAGCAATCGCGTCGCCAACACGATCAGCCGAATCGACCTGCGTACGCTCAAGGTCATCGAGAGCTACCCGGTGCCGGGCGGACCGGACTGCATGGACCTGTCGGCCGACGGCAAGACGCTTTTTGTCACCTCCCGCTGGGCCAAGCGGCTCAGCGTGATCGACCTGGCAACCACGAAGGCCGTTGTCCGGACCGTGAACGTCGGGCGCTCGCCGCACGGCGTATGGACGCTCGAGCATGCACCTCGCTGAAGGCGGTAGCCGGCGCCGGGCGGCAGTGCTTCTGGCCGCGTTGAGCGTGGCTGCGTGGTTG
>CAIQMJ010000001.1 GCA_903872875.1 uncultured Variovorax sp. | reverse complement strand
GAACCACGCCGCAGCGCAGCGCTCAAGGCCGCCGCAGGCGCGCGGCCACGCGCCGAGCACGCGAAGCGCGCGCAGGGCCTTGAACGCGAGAACGGCGTGGTAGCGTGGGCACAGACAGGCAAACCCACCCCACCCTCACCACGGGACCGCTGAGTTGCCTGGAAGGCTGCGCAGCAGTCCCCGCAGGGGATGAGCGAACAGCGACACCTGGAAGGGAACGTCCCGCCCTAGGCGGGCGGCGCCTGAACGTTTGACTGGGATTGGAGACCAGAACCAGGGCCGGAATGACAGGCATGACCCTGCTGCAGACCGACCCGATCAGGCAACTCGCTTTCTCGGTCCACCAGAACAAGGGGGTTTTTGCCGTCTCCTTTGGCTCGGGGCTTTCGCGCGCGGCCAATCCCCACTGGCTGGCAAATCACGCTGGACTTGGTCCGTTGAGTCGCGACCGCGCAGAGCGTCGAGGCCCAGTCGGACTCGGCCGATGGGTACCGACCTGGCGCGTGGCGCTGGTCACTCATCCTCGCCTTCCTAGCAAGGGGGAGCGCCCTATCTTTTCGTTGGGCGCGGACACGATTGGCTTAACGTCCGAGAAGCGCGCTTGCTCGATGGCTTGTTGCAGCGATGGCAGGCTCCAGGTTTTCTGCAGCCGCAGGCTGTTCATGCCCGCGTTCCATGCATGCAGCATCCGCTTGCCTGTTTCGTGAAAGACCGGGTAGCGCCCTGCAGCCTCGACCACTTGAGGAGTGACTCGGACGATGGCCTCGCAGATGCGCTCCGTGCGCTCTTTGACCTGGGCCGGCATCACGCCGCAGCGTGTCTGCAGAAACCGCTCCAGCGCCTTGCCCGGCATCCAGGTGCTGCGCCCCTCCACCGGCATGCCAGGGGGATTCTTCGCGTAGTCGTCGTAGACCGTGATCGTCAGCATGTCGTAGACGGGCGCCAAGACGATGTTCTCGCGCGACGAGTACAACAAAGCAATGTTCTTGGTGTGGCAGTCCGCGTTGCGCAGCCCGTAGGTCAAAAGCAGCAGGTCTGCCAGTTGCGACAGCGCCGCATTTTGCTGCGCCGCAAGGGTCACCACGTCCTTGATGCGGCTCACCACGCGCTCCCATGTCGACTGGTACTTCTCTTCCGGTCGCAGCAACAGCAGGCTGCACAGGTCCTCCATGCCTTTGCGCGTGGCGCCGTCGGCCTCGAAATCGAAGCGGTGCACCACAAGCGCCTGGCCGTCGTCGGACACCTCCGTCTGTGCCGTGGGGATTCCTGCCTGGCGCGACACCTCCATGCAGAAGTGCTCGTTGAGCGCAACGCCTGGAAGCCTGGACGTGGTGCCTTTGATGATGTGGCGGTCAGTGGCCAGCGTGCCTTTGCCATATTCCGCCAACGTGTTGGGCGACAGGAACTTCGGGACGACGCCGGACACCCCGGAGACGGCGTAGCGTCGCACCAACTCCACAAAGGACGCCTCGGAGTTGTCACCGCGCAGGATGGACTCCAGTTCAAACGCGACAAGGGGCTGTGTAGGGTCTGCGCCCGGAGCCGCCACCTTGACGCGCCCAATGGCGTTGCGCCCCACGACAGACAGCAGGTTGAGCGGTGATGCGCCAACGTGCGGCCCCAGTTGCTCCTGCAGGATGGACAGCAGAAAGCCTTCCGGCAGATTCATGCGGAACACGGGATGCAGATCGGGGTAGGTGTATGACTCGGTCCGCACCGGCATGAGCAGCGAGACGAACTGCTCGGGTCCGGCGTCCGGGTGGTAGGCCATGACGTGCCGGAAGCCATCGGCAGACTCCAGTGTCGCCACCGGCCTGTCGTGGACGAAGACGTGCAGTTTCATCGCTGCACCCCGCCGACACTGTCAAAGGCGCGTTGCCGCTCAGCCAGCGCGTCGTCAAGCGTGAATTCGCGCTTCATCGGCACGAAGTCCATCCCGTAGCCGAGAACTTCCAGCAGGCGAAGCAACTTGCGGGAGCCGAATTCGGCGACGCCGCCGGTCTCGAAGCGTGCAAGGGTGGACTGGCCCATGCCGCACAGGGAAGCCAGTTCTTTCTGCGTCATGCCTCGCTCCTTGCGCAAGCGCGCGAGTGTGCGGCCGAGATCCGGTAGGGTGTTCATATGCCCTATTTGCCATCAAAACTTCAATGAAAAGACGAAGATTCGCTTATAGCTTCATTTCGAGTAAAGTAATTTATAGCATATAGAGCACACTTTTCTCAAGAAATTCATGCTTTATTTGCTATCGGATGAGTCCTGCCAGGCCTGCGAACAGGAGAGATCAACCAGTCTTCCGACTCAATTTATAGCAAATACAGCAATAATTCTTGATTGCTGCCTAAAGCCATCGGCGCACCACGAACGACAGGCTGCACCCCTCTGGATTTTTCTGAAGCACCTCAGGACGCATCCATTCGACATCGCTCGACAAGGTGCCGCCATGCTCTTCCACCAAACCCTGCCAAGCCGAACCCCCTCCAAGGCCCCGGCGCCTTCTACCGCCTGCACGGCCTCATGCGTATTTCCTCGCTCACGTGCCCAGCGCCTGCTGGCAATTGCTACACCTCATACCCAGCTTAAGAAGCTGGAAAAGCTTCTATCGGACCCCGCCAACAGCAGCGGCTTGAAGGTCATCAATCTCTAAGCGTCGGGATTTCGGGCGGCGGCAGAGAGCGTCGTCAGATGCGTGTAGCCGAAAAATAGCCTGCCAAGCGACGGCCGGTCTCTATGCCCTGGTCCCTTCTCGGAGGCGGCTGCAGCTTTGATGTCCTCCAGACCTCATCGTTGCTGCCATGCCGGCGCACAAGGGACAGGTATAGTTTAGTGACGGCCAGATCCCCTCGCGCGTGGATAGCGGCTTGCGCCACCGTCCGACCGCCCAGGCTTCGCGTCAGGTCGAAGCCGTCCTGGACGATATTGAGGAATCGCTCGCATCGCTCGACGTTTTTCAAGGGCGGGAAGCAATCCGGTGGCCGGATCGTCGAGGCGGGCTAGCTGGATCTTCAGTTGCTGGACACAGAGCTTCGTGCTGTGTTGGTCCGCCTTGGTGTTGGCCCGGATCCCGGCGCAGTGACACGCCAGCGCCTCTTGAGCGGGGTTGCCCAGTAAACTGCGTCGTATCTCAGAGGTGACCATTGGCGAAGCGAAAAAGGCTTGCGAGGCTTTGTGGACTTCGGGCGCACCGTCCAGCAGCGTCTGCGGCTCGAAGCCGCTTTGCGGGGAATCCAGCGCACGTTCGATCGCGCAGCGCAATCCCTGGGTTGCTTCGGTCTGCCAGACCTTGGTGATGATGTCCGTGACGGGGCGGCTCAGCTCCCAGTTGGCATCCAGCAGGCCGGCGCGACGGCAGGTGCCGCTGTAGTACTGATAGAGGCCGTTCACTACAGTGCCCGAGTCGCTGAGGCAGTACTGCCCGCCCCGCGGACCGGTGCAGATGTTGTTTGAGCGACAGGAACAGTAGCCTGGCGTCGCCCGAGCCTGAGGCGGCGCCAGACTGAGAGCGGAGCCATGTTCGGCGGCACAGTTTTTCTTCGATCCGCTGATTGAGCCGTCGTTGCAGACGAAGGAGCTCCGTTACAGCGCGAGATTCCGCCCTTGCTGCCCGAACAGGGATAGTCGCCGCGGCCGCAGACGAAGCGAAGGCGACCGCGAGGAGGACGCCAAGCCTGAGGCGAACGACACTGACCTTGCCCGTCAGTCGGGTGACTTTGTGCCTGGCTTTCCGGTGTATGGGTTAACGTTGCCCTTCGTCGTCCAGTTGTCTGCCTTTGTCGCGTTGGGGTTCGTGGCGTGACTGGGTGCGACGTACGTCCCGTTGCTCTTGGTGTAGCCGCCGATGGAATGACTGCTACCCGACGGCGAAGAAAAGGACGATGAGTGAGAACTCGAACTTTGTCCTCCTCCCTTAGCAAACGCCGGCGTGACAATCGTGAGCGCGACGATAAGCGCGAAAGTGGTCTTCATTGCTGGCTCGGGTCAATGGCAGTGCGTTCTGCCGTTCTTGTTGTCGCGGTGACAGCCGTTCTTGTCTGTGCCACCCGAATGAGCAAAGGCCGCCATGCTGAGGCAGAGGGAAACTAGGAACGCGGCGATTTTCATGTTGTCTCCTCACGCCAAATGGCGCAAAGGCATCGTCCCACTTCTCCCCTTCTTGAACATCACCCGTTCGTGTGAGGAAAGGCGTCTAAGGCGCCGCGTGCGGAAGAAGGTCGAGCCCTGAGCGCTGCTCGAACTCCTGGTAGCTGATCGGCTGCAGACTGTGATTCCCGCCATTGTTCGCCATCCAGTACGCCCAGGTCCGGCCGTCGCTGCGGCTGTAGACGACCTTCCAGGTATGGCTGGGCACCCAGATCTGACTGAAACCAATGGTCGGTGGCCGCTGGTCAAAGGTGGGACCGGTGAAAACGTAGACGTCACCGCCTGCCCGAGCTGCGTACTTCCGCGTCGCCAGCTCGATCTGGTTCCAGGCCTTCTGGTTGAGCTCTGGCACCTGCGGGACCATGTTGGCCAGCGAGAACGATTGAGCCTTTGCCGCTTCGGTGGGCATGTCGCCAGCCGGCGCCATGTGCCCGCGGTCGTAGCCGCTGCCAGCGTAGTCAGCCAGCTGCGCACGGTCAGCCGCAGGCAGTCGCGCCTCGGGATAGAACCGGTCCGAACGCTTGATGCCCTTCGCAG